>NZ_DASSTI010000144.1:0-19576 GCF_035708005.1 Segeticoccus sp.
CGACGCGGCCGGCACCTCCACGCCGTCCGCCGTGCGGTGCAGCACCGCCGCCCAGCCGCTGTGGAATACCCGTGGCAGCTCGGCGGCCAGCAGCTTCACCGCGGTGCCCTGGCCGGCACGGGCCAGCGACTCCAGCAGCTCCAGCTCCCGGTGGGTCTCCAGCGCGCCGGAGAACGGCCGCAACGACTCGACCTGCACCCCCTCGACCGCCTGCGCTGCGGTGATCAGGCGGTCGGGCAGCCGGCCGGCCGGCAGCTCGACCACGATGTCGTCGACGGCGACGCCGCCACCGCGCTCGAGGACGTCGACGGAGACGATGTCGACACCGGCCTGGCCGAGCGCGCTGGCCACGGCGCCCAGGATGCCGGGCCGGTCCGGCACCACCAGCCGCAAGAGGTATGTCACGGGGCCTCCGGTGATCGGGTGGGAGAAGCTTGGCCCACGGCCGCCGTCCGAGTCGAGCGGGCCCTCCGGCGCCGGGCCGTGCCCACGTACAGTGGCCAGGTTGGATGCCGGGTCGCAGGCCGACCCGTCCGGCGTCGTCGAAGGAGAGTCCGCACCGCCGTGAGCACGCCCACCCGGACCGAAGGGATCTCCCGCGAGGAGGTCGCCCATCTCGCGCGGCTGGCGCGACTGGCGGTGAGCGACGAGGAACTCGACCTGTTCGCCGGCCAGCTCGACGTGGTGCTGCGCGCGGTGGCCCGGGTCGGCGAGGTCGCCGGCGAGGAGGTCCCGCCGACCACCCACGCCGTCCCGATGGTCAACGTGACGAGGCCCGACGCGAACCGGCCGTGCCTGCCGCGCGACGTCGTCCTGTCGCAGGCGCCCGCGGCCGAGGAAGACCGCTTCCGGGTGCCGCGGATCCTGGGGGAGGAGGCGTGAGCGGAGATCTGACGACCCTGGACGTCGCCGCGCTGCAGAGCGTGCTCGAGAAGGGCGAGGCCAGCGCCGCCGAGGTGACCCGCGCCTACCTGGAGCGGATCACCGCCGAGGACGGCCGGATCGCCGCCTACCTGTACGTCGACAGCGAGAACGCGCTGCGCACCGCCGAGGGCGTCGACCAGGCGCGCGCCCGGGGCGACGAGGTGGGCCCACTGGCGGGCGTGCCGCTGGCGCTCAAGGACGTCGTCGTCACCGAGGGCGTGCCCACCACCAGCGGCTCGAAGATCCTGGAGGGGTGGGTCCCGCCGTACGACGCGACGCTCGCCGCCCGGCTCAAGGCGGCCGGCACCGTGCTGCTCGGCAAGACCAACATGGACGAGTTCGCGATGGGCTCCTCCACCGAGAACTCCGCCTACGGGCCCACCCGCAACCCGTGGGACCACGACCGCGTCCCCGGCGGCTCGTCGGGCGGCTCCTCGGCTGCGGTGGCCGGGTTCCTGGCCCCCTGGGCGATCGGCACGGACACCGGCGGCTCGATCCGCCAGCCGGCCGCCGTCACCGGGCTGGTCGGGCACAAGCCCACCTACGGCTCGGTGTCGCGGTACGGCCTGATCGCCTTCTCCTCGAGCCTCGACCAGGCCGGGCCGATGACCCGCACCGTGCTCGACGCGGCGCTCCTGCACGAGGCGATCGGCGGGCACGACCCGCTCGACTCGACCAGCATCGACGCGCCGCTGCCGCCGCTGGCCGAGTGCGCCCGCCGCGGCGCCGCCGGCAACCTGGCCGGGCTGACCGTCGGCGTCGTCCGTGAGCTGGGGGGTGACGGCCACCGGGACGGCTACGAGGAGGGCGTGCTCGCCCGGTTCGCCGACGCGGTGGCGCTGCTGGAGAGCCTGGGCGCGGAGGTGCGCGAGATCTCCTGCCCCGCCTTCGACCTCGCGCTGCCCGCCTACTACCTCATCGCACCGAGCGAGGCGTCGTCCAACCTGGCCCGCTTCGACGGCGTCCGGTACGGCCTGCGGGTCGGGGACGACGGCAGCCACGACCTCGACGAGGTCATGGCGCTCACCCGCGAGGCGGGCTTCGGCGCCGAGGTGAAGCGGCGCATCATCCTCGGTACCTACGCGCTGTCCAGCGGCTACTACGACGCCTACTACGGGCAGGCGCAGAAGGTGCGCACCCTGATCGCGCGCGACTTCGCCGCGGCGTTCGAGCAGGCCGACGTGCTCGTCTCCCCGACGGCCCCAACCACGGCGTTCAAGATCGGCGAGAAGCTCGAGGACCCGATGGCCATGTACCGCAACGACATTGCCACCATCCCCGCCAACCTCGCCGGGGTCCCCGGGATGTCGCTGCCCAGTGGCCTCGCTGACGAGGACGGGCTGCCGGCCGGCCTGCAGGTGCTCGCGCCGGCGACCAAGGACGAACGACTGTATGCCGTGGGCTCGGCCCTGGAGCGACTCCTCACCGAGCGCTGGGGCGGGCCGCTGTGGGCGAGGATGCCGGAGCTCGCCACCACTGGAGCCGTTGCGACGAAGGCGGAGGTGCGCTGATGACGCTCGCGAACCCGCACGTGGCCGAGCCGGTCCTGTCCTACGAGGAGGCGCTGGCGCGGTTCGACCCGGTGATGGGCCTGGAGGTCCACGTCGAGCTCAACACGGCGACCAAGATGTTCTGCGGCTGCGCGACCGGGTTCGGCGCCGAGCCGAACACCCAGGTGTGCCCGGTCTGCCTGGGCCTGCCCGGCGCCCTGCCGGTCGTGAACCGGACGGCCGTCGAGTCCGCGATCCGCATCGGCCTGGCCCTCAACTGCCAGATCGCGGAGTGGTGCCGGTTCGCGCGGAAGAACTACTTCTACCCGGACATGCCGAAGAACTTCCAGACCTCGCAGTACGACGAGCCGATCTGCTTCGAGGGATGGCTGGACGTGGAGGTTGACGGTGGCACCGACGGGCCCGAGACCTTCCGGGTCGAGATCGAGCGCGCCCACATGGAGGAGGACACCGGCAAGTCGCTGCACGTCGGCGGCGCGACGGGCCGGATTCACGGTGCGACCCACTCCCTCGTCGACTACAACCGGGCCGGCATCCCGCTGATCGAGATCGTCACCAAGCCGATCACCGGAGCGGGGGAGCGGGCGCCGGAGGTGGCCCGCGCCTACGTCTCGGCGCTGCGCGACCTGGTCAAGGCCCTCGGCGTCAGCGACGTGCGCATGGAACAGGGCTCGATGCGCTGTGACGCCAACGTCTCGCTGCGCCCGCGCGCCGCCGACGGGGAGGACCAGGCCGACGTGCCGCTGGGCACCCGCACCGAGACCAAGAACGTCAACTCGCTGCGGTCGGTCGAGCGGGCTGTGCGCTACGAGATCACCCGCCACGCGGCGATCCTCGACCGCGGTGACCCGGTCCTGCAGGAGACCCGCCACTGGCACGAGGACACCGGTATCACCACCTCCGGGCGGCCGAAGTCCGACGCCGACGACTACCGCTACTTCCCCGAGCCGGACCTCGTGCCGGTCGCCCCGCCCCGCGAGGACGTCGACCGGCTGCGCGCGACTTTGCCCGAGCCGCCGGCGCAGCGCCGCAAGCGGCTGCAGCAGGAGTGGGGCTACAGCGACCTGGAGATGCGCGACGTCGTCAACGCCGGTGCCACCGAGCTCATCGAGCAGACCGTGGCGGCGGGCGCCACGCCGGCCGGGGCGCGCAAGTGGTGGACCGGCGAGCTCGCCCGCCGCGCCAACGTCGAGGGCCGCGAGGTCGATGACTTCGGCGTGACGCCGCAGCACGTCGCCGAGCTCGACGCCATGGTGCAGGAGGGCCGGCTCAACGACTCGATGGCCCGGCAGGTGCTCGACGGCGTCCTCGACGGCGAGGGCGCGCCGACCGAGGTCGCCGACGCGCGCGGGCTGAAGCTGGTCAGCGACGACGGCGCGCTGAACGACGCCGTCCGCGCGGTGATCGGGGCGAACCCGGACATCGTCGAGAAGATCCGCGGCGGCAAGGTGCAGGCGGCCGGCGCCCTCATCGGTCAGGTCATGAAGCAGATGAAGGGCCAGGCCGACGCTGCCAAGGTGCGTCAGCTGATCCTCGACGAGCTCGGCGTCTCCTGATGGCACTCGTCTCACTCCCGGACACCGAGTGGATCGAGCAGGTCGGTCCGATCGAGGGCATCGAGCAGATCGCGTGGGACATCCTCAGCCCCTCGGGCCGGGAGGACGAGATCGAGCTGGTCGTCCCGCCGTACATGGGCGACCGGTCCCCGCTCGTCGCGCTCAAGGGCCTGCCCCGGCTGCGCGCGGTGCAGCTGCTCTCGGCCGGCTACGAGGACGTGCTCCCGCTGGTGCCCCCCGGCGTCCGGCTCGCCAACGCAGCCGGTGTGCACGACGCCTCGACGGCCGAGCTGGCGGTGGGGCTCGCCCTGGCGACCCTGCGCGGCATACCGCAGATGGTGCGCGCCCAGGAGGAGCGCACGTGGGCCGAGCTCGGCGGGCGCCGCTCGCTCGCGGACCGGCGGGTGCTGATCCTCGGCTACGGATCGGTGGGGCGCGCGGTGGCGCGTCGCCTCGTCGGCTTCGAGGTGGGTATGACGGCCGTCGCCTCCCGTGCCCGCGCCGGGGACGAGTTCGTCGACCGGGTGCACGGCGTGGACGAGCTGCCCGAGCTGCTGCCGCGGCACGACGTGGTGATCGTCATCGTGCCGCTCACCGAGCGCACGCAGGGGATGGTGGACGCCGACTTCCTCGCCCGTATGCCGGCCGGCAGCGTGCTCGTCAACGTCGCCCGCGGCGCGGTGGTGGACACCCACGCGCTGCTGCGGGCGTGCGCCTCCGGGCGGCTGCAGGCGGCCCTCGACGTCACCGATCCCGAGCCGCTCCCGCCGGAGCACCCGGCGTGGACCACCCCGGGTGTCCTCATCAGCCCGCACGTCGGCGGGTTCACCACGGCCTTCTGGCCCCGCGCGGTGGCGCTGTTGCGCGCACAGCTCACCCGCTTCGGGCAGGGCGGGCCGCTGCACCACGTCGTGCACCCCGCCTGAGGACGCTCCAGCGGTCGCAGCGCCCTGCGCCCCTCGCGGTGCCGAGCGATGAGTTTCGCCTGCGACGGTGGTCCACCTCCTGACGGATCCCCCGCGGGCGGAAGGAGCGGTCAGGTGGTCGTGACGGAGAGGCAGCACGGAGCATTGCCCTTGTCGGTGGACGGCGGGAGGCTGCTGTCATGACACAGACGGTGGTCGCGATCGGCACCCGCAAGGGGCTGTGGCTCGCGCGTAGTGAGAACCGCTCGGACTGGTCGCTCGAGGGACCGCACCTGCTGATGCGCGAGGTGCCGAGCCTGGCCTTCGACACCCGGTCCGGCCGGCACCGGCTCCTGGTGGGGATGACCTCCTCCCACTGGGGGCCCACGCTCGTGTGGAGCGACGACCTCGGCCAGAGCTGGCAGGAGCCGGCCGAGGGCGCGATCCGCTTCCCCGAGGACACCGGCGCGGCCCTGGCGCGGGTCTGGCAGCTGGTCCCCGACCCCCACGAGGAGCAGGTGGTCTGGGCAGGCACCGAGCCGCACGCCCTGTGGCGCAGCGAGGACGGCGGTGAGACCTTCAGCCTGGTCCGGGGCCTGTGGGACCACCCGCACCGGACCGAGTGGGGCGAGGGCTTCGGTGGCGGCGCCATCCACACCGTCCTGCCCGACCCGGGCGACCCGGCCGGCATGGTCGTGGCGATGAGCACGGGTGGGGTCTACCGCACCACCGACGCCGGGCAGTCGTGGTCCCCGGCCAACAAGGGCATCACCATCCCGCACTCCCCGGAGCCGTATGCCGAGTTCGGCCAGTGCGTGCACAAGGTCGTCCGGGACGCGCAGACGCCCGGTCGCCTCTACGCCCAGAACCACGACGGCGTCTTCCGCACCGACGACGGCGGCAGCTCCTGGATCTCGGTTGCTGACGGCTTGCCGACCGACTTCGGCTTCGCGGTCCTGGCGCACCCGCGCCGTGGTGGCGAGGTCTGGCTCGTGCCGGTGACCGCCGATGCGGCCCGCATCCCGCCGGGCGACCAGCTGCAGCTGCAGCACTCGACCGACGGTGGGGGCACGTGGGCGACGCAGAGCACCGGGCTGCCGCACCCGTCATACACCTGCGTGCTGCGCGACGCGGCCTGCGTCGACGAGGCGGACCCGGCCGGGGTCTACGTCGGCACCCGCAACGGTGAGGTCTACGGCTCGGCCGACGAGGGGCAGAGCTTCGGGCTCATCGCCTCCCAGCTGCCCGACGTGCTCTGCGTGCGGGCCGCGGTGCTGCCATGACCGTGTCCCGGCCGGTCGCGACCGGCACCGTCCGGGTCGTGCTGCCGGGAGTGCTGCGCGAGCTGGCGGACGGGGCCGCCGAGCTCACGGTGCCGCTCGGCGGCGGGTCGCTGACGGTGCGGCAGTGCCTCGACGCCGTGGCCGCCGACCGCCCCGAGCTCGGCCGGCGGCTGCGCGACGAGACCGGGGCGCTGCGTCGCCACGTCAACGTCTTCGTCGACGGCGCCGACATCCGCTCCCGTGACGGGCTGGACACGCCGCTGCAGCCGGGCGCCGTCGTGCACGTGCTGCCCTCGGTCGCCGGCGGCTGAGCAGAGCGGGAGTCGCGCGGGCACGCTCGTGGGCGGCTGGTGCCCACGGCGCGGTCACGGCCGTGGGCGCAGGACCAGCGGCAGCAGCTGCCGTTCGAGGCTGCGTCGCGGGACGGCACGTGGCTCCAGCAGGTGCTGGGCCATGGCGCCCTGGTGCAGCGCCAGCGCCAGGCGGACGAACTCGGTGGGGGAGACGGCCAGCCGCAGGCCGTGCTGCGCGGCGACCCGCTCCACGACCTCGGCGAGCTCGGTGCGCAACCGCCGCTGGAGCGTCGACCAGCGGCGCCCGGCTTCCCGATCGCGCAACGCGTGGAGGGTGAACTCCATCGAGATCAGGTACCACTGCGCCTCCTCGCGGGGTCGCTGCGACCAGACGTCGAGGACCCCGCCGAGGACCTGCTCGGCGGACAGCTCCGCGCGCCCGGCGAGCGCTCGGGCGCGGCCGATGAGCTGCTGCATGTGCTGCTCGGCGAGGTCGAGGACGAGGTCCTCCTTGGAGCCGAAGTTGGAGTAGAACGCCCCGCGGGTGAAGCCCGCCCGCTCGCAGATCTCCTCCACGCTGGTGCCGTGGAAGCCGCGCTCCGCGAACACCTCCTGGGCGGCGGCGAAGAGGCGCTCACGAGTCGCGACCCGGCGCCGAGTGGGCCCCCGGCGTCCGGAGGGGCGGGGCTGCGAATTGGCGGAAGGCATGGCCTGATAATACATTCCTGTATCGAATACAGGTCTGTATCAAGAGAAGGCAACGATGCTGATCGACGCAGTGGGCGTGGCGGTCGACGGACCGCACGCGCCGCTCCTCCTGCCCACCTCCCTGACGGCACGCACCGGCGCGGTGACCCTCGCGGTCGGGGACCACGGTGACGCGCACGTGGCCCTCGCCCTGGTGCTCGGCGGGCAGCTCGAACCGGACGCGGGACGCGTGACGTTCGGCGGGTCGGCCGACCCGGCGCTGCGGCGTCGGCACGCCGCGCTCGTCGACGTCCCCGGGGTCACGGCGCCCGACCCGGGAGTCTCCGTGCACGACGTGGTGGGCGAGGAGCTCGCACTCGCCCACCAGCCGGCCCGGCGGCGGCACGTGCGGGCCGTCCTCGAGGCGCAGGGCCTGAACGGGCTCGCCGGCGCGCGGTGGGAGAGTGTGCCGGCCGAGGCCCGGACCCGTGTCCTCACCGAGCTGGCCGCCCGGCGCGCGACGGTCGACCTCATGGTGCTCGCTCACCCGGACCGGTTCGGCGGCCGTCCGGACCGCTGGTGGCGACTGGCGCAGGACCTGGCCGAGCAGGGTCTCGCGGTCGTGGTGCAGTGCAGCCACGCCTCCGCCCGGCTGCTCGGGGCGCACGACTATGCACAGCTGGGGGTTGCGGCGTGACCGCGATCCGCCTCGCCGTCACCGAGCTGCGCCGACTCACCGCGGGCCTGCTCCCGAAGATCGCGATCGTCGCGCTCGTCCTCGTGCCGACGCTCTACGGCGGGCTGTACCTCTACGCCAACAAGGACCCCTACGCCCACCTCGACCGGGTGCCGGCAGCCCTCGTCGTCGAGGACCGGGGCACGACCCTGGTCACGGGTGAGCACCTCGAGGTCGGGCCGCGGGTCGCCGGTGACCTCACCAGGGCAGCCACCTTCGACTGGCACCGGGTCAGCCGCGCCCAGGCGCAGCAGGGAGTGTCCGACGACCGCTACGACTTCGCCCTCGTCCTGCCCAAGGACTTCTCCGCTGACCTCGCCTCGAGCGCGGACTTCCGGCCGCGTCGGGCGATGCTCGAGCTGGTGACCAATGACGCCAACAACTACCTGGCGCACACCATCGCCGACACCCTGGTCGGCCAGGTGAGCCGTTCGGTGGCCCAGGAGGTGTCCCAGACCGCCGCCAACACCATGCTGCTCGGCTTCTCGACCATCCACGACAAGGTGGCCGGCGCCACCGAGGGCGCACAACAGCTCGCGTCCGGGGCACACGGGCTGCAGACCGGAGCCGGCCGCCTCGTCGCCGGCACCTCCCGGCTCGACGAGGGCGCCGGGCGGCTCGCCGGCGGCGCCGACCAGCTCGTCGACGGTCAGCGCCGGCTCGCCGATGGCAGCGAGCGGCTGACCAGCGCTGCCGAGCAGGCGTCCTCCGGAGCCCGGGCCGTGAGCTCCGGTGCGCGGCAGCTCGACTCCGGCTTGGCGACGCTGGACGAGCGCACCGCCGCCCTGCCCGGGAAGGCCCAGCTGCTCGCCGCGGGCGCCCGCCAGGTTGCCGAGGGCAACCGCACGGTGGCCGCCGCCGGCGACCGGGTCGCGCGGCTCTCCGGCGACCTGGTCACCCGGATCACGAGCGACCGCAGCGACCTCGCCGACTGGATGCGCCAGCAGGGGTTCACCGACCAGCAGGTGCAGGCCGTCCTGCAGGAGACCCAGCGGCTCAGCGGGCCGGTCCGCGACGCGAACGGGCAGGTCCAACAGACCGCCGCCCAGCTGGACGAGCTCTCGAGAGGCGCGGACCGGGTCGCCTCGGGCACCGAGCAGTTGGCGACGTCGGCCGGGCAGCTGCAGGACGGCATACACCGTGCGCACGTGGGGGCGGGGCAGCTGGCCGAGGGCGCCGGTTCACTGGCCGCCGGGGCCGACCAGCTGGCCAGCGGCGCCCGCAGCCTGCGCGAGGGCCAGCGGTCCGCGCTCGCCGGCGCCCAGCGACTGCAGGCGGGGGCGAAGGACCTGCAGTCCGGCGCCGAGCGGGCGCACGAGGGCGCCTCCTCACTGGAGAGCGGTGCCGGCCGGCTCGAGGCCGGTGCGACGCAGCTGCACGACGCCCTCGCCCAAGGGCTGAAGAGCATCCCGAACCCCAGCGCCACGGCGCGCACCGCGGTCGCCCAGACGCTCGGGCACCCGGTCGGCGTGGCCGACCGCTCCTTGGCGTCGGCGGGGTCCTACGGCGCGGGGCTGGCGCCGTTCTTCCTGAGTCTGGCGCTCTGGATCGGCGCGTACGTCCTGTTCCTGCTCGTGCGGCCCTACTCGACCCGCGCGCTCGCGGCTGGTCAGCCCGCGTGGCGGGTGGCGCTCGGTGGGTGGCTGCCGCCGGCACTGGTCGGGATGGGGCAGGCGCTGCTGGTCTTTGCCGTGGTGGCCCTGTGGCTGCGCCTGCCGGTCGCCCACGCCGGGGCGACGATCGGGCTGCTCTTCCTGACGTCGGTGACCTTCGTGGCGCTGGTGCAGCTGCTGGTCGCCCGGCTGGGCGCCGTCGGGAAGTTCCTCGGGCTGGTCCTCCTGGTGCTGCAGCTGGTCAGCGCCGGCGGCACCTTCCCGTGGCAGACGCTGCCCGGCCCACTGCGGGTGCTGCACCACGTCCTGCCGATGAGCTATGCCATCGACGGGGTCCGGCACCTGATGTACGGCGGATCCCTCACCTCGGTGGGGCTCGACGTGGGCGTGCTGCTGGCCTACCTCGCGGTCGGGCTGCTCGGCGCCACTGCGGCCTGCGCGCGCGCCCGGATCTGGACCGCCGCACGGATCCGCCCGGAGCTGGTGCTCTGACCGACCCCGGCAGCTGCAGGGGATGGGTTGCCGCGGGTCGCCGGCGTGAGCATTCTGTTGAGCGGAGCCGCAGCCCGGGGAGACACCCCACCAAGCGCCGAGGAGCGCCAGCATGAGCCTGAGCGAGAACAGCGACACCTCCGACCGGACCCTGATCCTGTTGCGGCACGCCAAGGCGGAGAAGGGCCGGGACAAGGCGGATGCCGAGCGCGAGCTCGCCGACCGCGGGATGCGCGACGCCGAGGCGGTCGGCGAGTGGATCGTCGAGGCGACCGCGGACGGGCACGTCCCGCCGATCGACGTGGTGGTCTGCTCGACGGCGCTGCGCACCAAGCAAACCTGGGAGGCGGCCGTCGCCGGCGGGGCGGAGGCCGGGGACGTCTGGTACGACCGGACCGTCTACAACGCCAGCCCCGAGGCGCTGCTCGACGTGGTGCACGAGCTGCCCGAGGACTGCAGCACGGCGGTCATCGTCGGCCACTCGCCCGGCGTGCCGTGGCTGGCCGGGCTGCTGATGACCGACGAGGAGGCCGAGAGCTCCGGCGTCGACGTCCTCGAGGAGGGCTGGCCGACCGCCGGCCTCGCGGTGCTGCGCTGCGACGGGCCGTGGGAGAAGCTCCAGCCGCACTCCGCCCACCTGCAGGAGTTCGTCGTCCCGCGCGGCTGACGGCGTGCCGGGGCGCTGGGTGCCCGCGGGCCGGTCTCGGCCTCGCGATCCGGTGGCGCGCCTCCCGCACGTACGTCCAACCGTTCCCTACGCTCGTGGCGTCACAGTGGCAGGGGAGGCACACATGACGCACGAGGCCGTGGACCACCGCCGAGGAACGATCCATGGGCTGGACGGGCTCCGCGCCCTCGCGATCCTCGGTGTGCTGGTCTACCACCTGCGGTCCGACTCGCTGCCCGGCGGCTACCTCGGGGTCGACGTCTTCTTCGTGGTGAGCGGGTTCCTCATCACGACGCTGCTCCTGCGCGAGTTGCGCGACCGCGGACGGCTCGACCTGCCGCACTTCTGGCTGCGCCGGGCGCGCCGGCTGCTGCCGGCCCTGGTGCTGGTCGTGGTCTGCAGCATCGTCCTCGGCTTCGCCGTCGGCGACGACCTGCTGGTGCACATCGCGAGGCAGACGGTGGGCGCGCTGACCTTCAGCAACAACTGGGTCGAGATCGCGGCCGGGTCCAGCTACTTCGCGCACACCTCGCCGCTGCTGTTCATGAACTTCTGGTCGCTCGCGGTGGAGGAGCAGTTCTACCTGTTCTGGCCGCTGGCGCTCGCCCTGATCCTCGCGCTGGCCCGGTCCACCGCCGTGCGGGTGCGGATCGCGCTGCTGCTGGCCGCCGCGTCGGCGCTGGCGATGGCGGTGATCTTCCAGGTCGGCGGTGACGCGACCCGCGTCTACTACGGCACCGACACCCACCTGTTCGGCCTGATGATCGGGGCAGCGCTGGCCTTCACGTGGGCGGCCCCCGAGCGGCCCCTGGAGTCCCGCCGCTGGCAGCGCGTCCGTATGCCGGTCGCCGCCGTCTCGCTCGTCGGCCTCCTCGCGCTCATGCGGGTGCTGGACCAGCCGTCCGGATTCACCTTCCGCGGCGGGATCCTGCTGGCCAGCCTGCTCACCGCCGGCCTCATCGCCGCCCTGCTCGGCCCGGACAGCCTCCTGCGCAGGGCACTCGACCTGCCCCCGCTGGTGTGGGTCGGGCAGCGCTCCTACGGCATCTACCTGTGGCACTGGCCGATGATCCTCGTCGTCACCGCCGCGCTGCCGGCGACCACGGCCGACTCGGCGATGAGCTGGACCGGCCGGGGGCTGGCAGTGGCCCTGACGCTGGTGCTGTCGTGGGCGTCATACCGCTGGCTGGAGGTGCCGGTGCGCCGTCTCGGCTTCCGGGGAGCGCTCGGGGCGTTCGGGCGCTGGGTCGCCCAGCCGTGGGAGGTCAGCCGGGTGCCTCGGCTGACCGGCGGGGTGATCGTCACCGCCGTCCTGGTCACCGCGATCGCCATCACGACCGCGCCGGACAAGAGCCAGGTGCAGCAGCAGCTCGAGGCCAACGCCGCGCTGGCCAACGAGTCGGTCTCTGCCACGGTCCACGGGAGCGGGAGCGGGAGCGGTGGCAAGGGCGGACCCGGTGCCGGTGCGGGCGACCGGGCCTCGTCCGGCGCCGCGCGCGGCGACGCGAAGGGGGCAGCAGCCCACGCGGCGACGGGCCGGGGCAGCGCCGGCAAGCCGCAGGACGGTGGGCCGGCGGACGGTGCCGGCACGGGCCCGGCGCCACACCGCAGCAACAGCTCGGACTCCAAGAGCGGCGCTGCCAAGGGCACGGGAGCCGTCAGCCGGACCGCCGACTTCTCCATGCCGACCGGCAAGGAGATCACCGTCTTCGGTGACTCCCTGGTGGTCTGCAGCGCCGACGCTCTGCTGGTGAAGTTCCCGGGGATCATGATGGACGCCAAGTCCAACCGGCAGTGGCCCGACGGCCAGCAGGCCGTGCAGAGTCGGCTGGCGCAGGGGACGGTGCGGCGCGCGGTGGTGCTCGACTTCGGCACCAACGCCGGCGTGCAGGACAAGGGCCTGGTGGGCGACGTCATCAAGGCGCTCGGACCCGACCGGATGATCGTGCTCGTCAACCTCTACGGCGTCTGGGTTCCGGAGGGCAACGAGGCCCTCGCCGACATCGCCTCGCACCACCCGAACGTCATCGTCGCCAACTGGCACGACGCGATCGCCCAGCACCCTGAGCTGCTGCAGCCCGACGGGATCCACCCCGGCATCGAGGGGGCACACCTCTACGCCGACGTCGTCAGCCGGGCGCTGCACCAGCTCTCGCACCGGCTCCAGGCCGCCCAGAAGGGGTGACCGATCGCTGGGACACCCGTCCCACGTGACGGACACACCGGCATACACTCACGGGCATGTCTCAGCCGTCCACGAACACCCCTGCAGCCTCGACCCAGCCCGACATCAAGCCGCGCAGCCGGGACGTCACCGACGGCCTCGAGAAGACGGCCGCGCGGGGGATGCTCCGCGCCGTCGGGCTCGGCGACGACGACTTCGCCAAACCACAGATCGGCGTGGCCAGTTCGTGGAACGAGATCACCCCCTGCAACCTGTCCCTGGAGCGGCTCGCCGGGGCCGTCAAGGACGGTGTGTTCGCTGCTGGCGGCTATCCCTTGGAGTTCGGCACCATCTCGGTCTCCGACGGCATCTCCATGGGCCACGAGGGCATGCACTTCTCGCTGGTGAGCCGCGAGATCATCGCCGATTCCGTGGAGACGGTCATGCAGGCCGAGCGGCTCGACGGCTCGGTGCTGCTCGCGGGGTGCGACAAGTCCCTGCCCGGCATGCTGATGGCCGCGGCGCGGCTCGACCTCGCCTCGGTCTTCCTGTATGCCGGCACGATCCTCCCCGGCATCGCCAAGCTCTCCGACGGGTCGGAGAAGGAGGTCACGATCATCGACGCGTTCGAGGCGGTGGGCGCCTGCGCGGCCGGGCGGATGTCGCGCGAGGACGTGGACGCGATCGAGCGCGCGATCTGCCCGGGGGAGGGCGCCTGCGGCGGGTTCTACACCGCCAACACGATGGCCGCGGTCGCCGAGGCGATCGGCATGTCCGTTCCGGGCTCGGCCGCCCCGCCGGCCACCGACCGGCGCCGCGACGCCTTCGCCCGCAAGTCGGGGGAGGCGGTCGTGGGGCTGCTGCGCCAGGGCATCACGGCCCGACAGATCATGACCAAGCCGGCGTTCGAGAACGCCATCGCCGTCGTCATGGCCTTCGGTGGCTCGACCAACGCCGTGCTGCACCTCCTGGCGATGGCGCAGGAGGCCGAGGTCGACCTGACCATCGGCGACTTCCAGCGCATCGGCAAGAAGATCCCCCACCTGGCCGACGTCAAGCCGTTCGGGCAGTTCGTCATGAAGGACATCGACCACATCGGCGGGATCCCCGTGGTGATGAAGACCCTGCTCGAGGCCGGCCTGTTCGACGGGGACTGCCTGACCGTCACCGGCAAGACCATGGCGGAGAACCTCGAGGAGCTGAACCCGCCGCACATCGACGGCAGCGTCATCCGCGAGATGTCCCGCCCGATCCATTCCACCGGTGGCCTGACCATCCTCACCGGCTCGCTCGCGCCCGAGGGCGCCGTGGTGAAGTCGGCGGGCTTCGACGAGAGCGTGTTCGAGGGCACCGCGCGGGTCTTCGACGGCGAGCGCGCCGCCATGGACGCGGTCGAGGGCGGGTCGCTCACGGCAGGCGACGTCGTGGTGATCCGCTACGAGGGTCCCAAGGGTGGCCCGGGCATGCGCGAGATGCTCGCCGTCACCGGTGCCATCAAGGGCGCGGGCCTGGGCAAGGACGTGCTGCTGCTCACCGACGGCCGCTTCTCGGGCGGCACCACCGGCCTGTGCGTCGGGCACGTCGCGCCCGAGGCCATGGACAACGGGCCGATCGCGTTCGTCCACGACGGCGACCCGATCCGGCTCGACGTCGCCGAAGGGCGGCTCGACCTGCTCGTGGACGACGACGAGCTCGAGCGCCGTCGCGCCGCCGGGGTCACGCACCCCGAGTCGCGCTACCAGCGCGGGGTGCTCGCCAAGTACCGCAAGCTCGTCGGCAGCGCCTCCCGCGGCGCGGTGCTGGACGGCGACTGAGCGGCGCACGGCATACCGCTTGTTGCTGGTGATCGGCGACTCCCGAGTCGCCGATCGCCAGCAACAAGGCGAGGTGCGGGACAAGACGTGAGACGTGGGTCCGTATGCCGAGACGAGCCAACCGCTGGATTGACACCTCGGGTGCCCCGGGAGGACTCTTTGGGCGTGGCCCGAATTCTCGTACTCACCTAGCGCGCCGACTCAGCCTTCAGTCAGCGCGCTGCCCCTCGTGTCCGTCCGGACGAGGGGCTTTTTCGTACCCGGGCCCGGCTGGGCGCCAGCGGAACTCAGCCGAACCCGAGGCACGGAGGTGAGTGCGGGCGGGACGGATCAGCAGACGAAGAACGGTGACGACAGTGACAGAGCAGTCCACAACCCCTCCGCACGGCGGCGCGCACCGCGAACCCGTGCCCTCGCCGGCCGAGGTCGCCCGCGCGGCGCGGCGCCCGGCGGCGGCCGGCGGCGAGCCCCGTGAGGCGCTCCCCGAGCCCGAGCAGCTCACCGGGGCCCAGAGCCTCGTGCGCTCGCTCGAGGCCGTCGGCGTCGACACCGTCTTCGGCATCCCCGGTGGTGCGATCCTGCCGGCCTACGACCCGCTGCTCGACTCCGAGAAGGTCCGGCACGTCCTCGTCCGCCACGAGCAGGGTGCCGGACACGCCGCCGAGGGCTACGCGTCGGCGACCGGCCGGGTCGGGGTCTGCATGGCCACCAGCGGCCCCGGTGCGACGAATCTGGTGACGCCGCTCGCCGACGCCTACATGGACTCGGTCCCCGTCGTGGCGATCACCGGGCAGGTCTCGTCGAAGGCGATCGGCACCGACGCCTTCCAGGAGGCCGACATCCGGGGGATCACCATGCCGGTCACCAAGCACAACTACCTCGTGACCAAGGCGGAGGACATCCCGCGCGTCATCGCCGAGGCGTTCCACGTCGCCTCGACCGGGCGGCCGGGGCCGGTCCTGGTGGACATCAGCAAGGACGCGCTGCAGGCCAAGACCACCTTTGCGTGGCCGCCCAAGGTGGCGCTGCCCGGCTACCACCCCGGAACTCGCCCGCACGCCAAGCAGATTCGCGCCGCCGCCCAGCTCATCCGCGAGGCCCGGCGCCCGGTCTTCTACGTCGGCGGCGGAGTCATCCGCGCCGAGGCGAGTGAACAGCTGCGCGAGCTGGTCGAGCTCACCCAGATCCCGCTGGTCACCACGCTGATGGCACGCGGTGCGGTGCCGGACAGCCACCCGCTGCACCTCGGCATGCCCGGGATGCACGGAGCCGTCGCCGCCGTCACCGCGCTGCAGAAGGCGGACCTGCTCATCGCCCTCGGCACCCGCTTCGACGACCGGGTGACGGGGCAGCTGTCGACGTTCGCCCCGCACGCCAAGGTGATCCACGCCGACATCGACCCGGCGGAGATCTCCAAGAACCGGGTGGCCGACGTGCCGATCGTGGGCGACGCCAAGGCCGTGATCGTCGAGCTGTTCGAGGCGTTGCGCGAGGGTCAGGACGGCTCCCAGCCGGCGCCCTCCGGCGAGGGCTCGACCCGCACCACCGGCGACTACGACGCCTGGCGTCAGCAGGTGCTGGAGTGGAAGGCGACCTACCCGGTCGGCTACACCGCCCCGGAGGGCGGCACGGTGGCACCGCAGCACGTGATCGAGCGGATCGGCGCGCTGTCCGGACCCGACGCGACGTTCGTCTCCGGCGTCGGCCAGCACCAGATGTGGGCGGCCCAGTTCGTCCAGTACGAGCGGCCGAACAGCTGGCTCAACTCCGGTGGCCTCGGCACGATGGGGTATGCCGTGCCCGCCGCCATGGGTGCCAAGGCCGCCGAACCCGACCGGGTGGTCTGGGCGATCGACGGGGACGGCTGCTTCCAGATGACCAACCAGGAACTGGCCACCTGCGTCATCAACGACATCCCGATCAAGGTGGCGGTGATCAACAACTCCAGCCTGGGCATGGTGCGCCAGTGGCAGACGCTGTTCTACAACGAGCGCTACTCCAACACCGACCTGCACACCAGCCACGGCGGGCGCGTGCCCGACTTCGTCAAGCTGGCCGAGGCCTACGGCTGCGTCGGGTTGCGGTGTGAGCGCCCGGAGGACGTGGACGCCACGATCCAGAAGGCGTTGGAGATCAACGACGCCCCGGTCGTGATCGACTTCGTCGTCCATCGCGACGCCATGGTGTGGCCGATGGTGCCCGCCGGTGTCAGCAACGACCAGATCACCGTGGCGCGAGCGATGACCCCGGTGTGGGACCGCTCCGAGGAGGAGGCAGCCGAATGAGCAAGCACACACTGTCGGTGCTGGTGGAGAACAAGCCGGGCGTCCTGGCCCGCATCGCCGGACTGTTCTCCCGGCGCGGCTTCAACATCGACTCCCTCGCCGTCGGCCCGACCGAGTACGAGGAGATCTCACGGATGACGGTCGTGGTCGACGTCGAGGAGCTGCCCCTGGAGCAGGTCACCAAGCAGCTGAACAAGCTGGTCGAGGTGCTCAAGGTCGTCGAGCTCGAGGCAGACGCCTCGGTGCAGCGCGAGCTGATCCTCGTCAAGGTCCGCGCGGACGTGCAGGCCCGCTCGCACGTCCTGGAGCTGGTCGAGATGTTCCGCGCCCACGTCGTGGACGTCGCGCCGGACAGCCTCGTGGTCGAGGCCACCGGCACCAGTGACAAGCTGGACGCTTTCCTCGAGGTGCTCGAGCCGTTCGGCGTCCGCGAGCTGGTGCAGTCCGGCATGGTCGCGGTCGGCCGGGGCTCGCGCTCCATCACCGACCGCAGCCTGAGATCCGCCTGACCCCCGCCCCTCTCGCCGATCTCGGGACTCTCCCGCCGATCTCGGGACTCTACCCGCCAATCTAGGGAGACCCCCGCCGATCTCGGGACTCTCCCGCCAATCTAGGGAGACTCCCGCCGATCTCGGGAGATTGCGGCCCGGAGAGTCCCGAGATGCGCGGGTGAGTCCCGAGATCCGCACGTGGGGGCTCCCCCCCGGGGGTGCCGGCACCGCGGGGTGCCGGCACCGCGGGGCGTCCGCACCGTGGAGCGGGCGCACGGCCGGTGCGCACTCGGCATACCGTGGGTTCGACTCACCCCCTGTGGTGCGGCCAGGAACCTGCGAAACCAACGAGAAGCAGAGCAACGAGCAAAGGAGTGGCCGACGTGGCCGAGATGTTCTATGACGACGACGCTGACCTGTCGGTGATCCAGGGGCGGCGCGTGGCCGTCCTGGGGTACGGCAGCCAGGGGCACGCGCACGCCCTCAACCTGCGCGACTCGGGCGTGGACGTCCGCGTCGGCCTGCTGGAGGGATCGAAGTCGCGGCCCAAGGCCGAGGCAGAGGGGTTGAAGGTCGTCACCCCCGCGCAGGCCGTGCAGGAGGCGGACGTCATCGTCATCCTCGCGCCGGACCACGTGCAGCGGAAGCTGTATGCCGACTCGGTCGCCCCGCACTTGAACGAGGGCGACGCGCTCGTCTTCGGGCACGGGTTCAACATCCGCTTCGGCTACATCGAGCCGCCGGCGGGCGTCGACGTCTTCATGGTCGCGCCGAAGGGCCCCGGTCACCTCGTGCGCCGCGAGTTCGTCGACGGCCGTGGGGTTCCCGTGCTCCTCGCCGTCGAGAAGGACGAGAGCGGCAAGGCCTGGGACCTCGCCAAGTCCTACGCCAAGGGCATCGGCGGCCTGCGCGCCGGCGGCATCGGGACCACCTTCACCGAGGAGACCGAGACCGACCTGTTCGGTGAGCAGTCGGTGCTCTGCGGTGGTGCGTCGCAGCTGGTGCAGTACGGCTTCGAGGTGCTCACCGAGGCCGGCTACCAGCCGGAGATCGCCTACTTCGAGTGCCTGCACGAGCTCAAGCTGATCGTGGACCTCATGTACGAGGGCGGCATCAGCAAGCAGCGCTGGTCGATCTCGGACACCGCGGAGTACGGCGACTACGTCTCCGGCCCGCGCGTCATCGACCCGCACGTGAAGGAGAACATGAAGGCGGTCCTCGAGGACATCCGCAACGGCTCCTTCGCCCAGCGGTTCATCGACGACCAGGACGCCGGCGCGCCGGAGTTCCAGGCGCTGCGCGAGAAGGCCGCCGGCCACCCGATCGAGAAGACCGGGCGCGAGCTGCGCGGGCTGATGAGCTGGATCAAGCCCACCGACGCGGACTACACCGAGGGCAGCGCCGCCCGCTGACCCCTCGAGGGTGGGGCCGGAGGGTCAGATCACGGACGCGATCCGTCTCATGATCTGAGATTCTGGTTCCGGGAGCCGGACCTCAACCCGTACCCTGAATCCCGTGACGCGGCAGTGCCTCATCCTTCGGCGCCGCGACGGGCTTTCCTAGGTCAGCACCCCGTCGCGGAGATCCCGCGTACCCCGCTGACCGGACCGCCAGGCACGAACTCGAGCGGTCCTGGAAACCCCCACTGGCAGCATGCACGCCGGGCTGTTGCGACGGCCCCGGCAGGACGAAGGACTGAGCACCATGAGCGAAGAGCAGCAAGAGGCCCGTCGGGCGTTGCAGGAGTCGATGGACCTGCGCGACTGACCACCCAGACGCACCGAAGCGGCCCGCCCGGCCTTGTCCCGGGCGGGCCGCTTCGCTGTCCTCCGCTCACCCCACTGTTGCTGAACGCCCCGCGCTCTCGACAACCGCGGAACGTCAGCAACAAGCCAGGTGGGTCGGTCCGGGATCTGAGACCGGCATCCCGCAGTGTGGGCGCGCGACCTACGCTCGCGCGTATGAGCACCGCAGCAGGCGCGCCCGCAGCCGGCACCCCGACGACGCCCACGCCCCGTGACACGATCGACCTCGCCGTCATCGGCGGCGACGGCATCGGCCCGGAGGTCGTCGCCGAGGGCCTGAAGGTGCTCTCCGCCGTCACCAACGGCGGCCCGAAGGTCACGACCACCGAGTACGACCTCGGCGCCCGCCG
>NZ_DASSTI010000145.1:0-6560 GCF_035708005.1 Segeticoccus sp.
ATCTGGGGATTCGTCTACGGCGCGGCCGGGATGTCCTCGACGGCCCTGCCGCTGCACGCGATGTTCCCCGCGCTCTCGCTCAACGCGTGGGCGATCCTCAGCGGCCTCGCCGGACTGGTGCTGGTGCTGCTCAACCGCTACGAGGTGTTCGAGAAGATCACCGCCGTCCTGGTGGGCGTGATGTTCCTGACCGTGGTGAGTGCCGCGGTGCTGGCGGCTCCGAACCTGCCCGCGATGGCGACCGGGCTGGTGCCGACCATGCCGGAGAACGGGCTCTTCTACACGCTCGGGCTGATCGGCGGCGTCGGCGGCACGATCACCATGGCGGCGTACGGCTACTGGGTCCACGCCAAGGGGTGGCGCGACTCGAGCTGGATGAACGTCATGCGGCTGGACAACACCGTCGCCTACGTCGTCACCGGCATCTTCGTCATCTCCATGCTCATCGTCGGTGCGGAGCTGCTCTATGCGACCAACACGACTCTGGAGGGCGACGGCAGCCTGTTGACCGTCGGGGACACGCTGCAGCAGCAGTTCGGTCCGGCGCTGCGCTGGTCGTTCCTCATCGGCTTCTGGGCCACGTCGTTCACCTCGATCCTCGGTGTCTGGAACGGCGTCAGCCTGCTCTTCGCCGACTTCGCCGCCAACGTCTCGGCCCGGCTCGGCGGCCGGTCGCTGCCGGACGCGACCGACCGCGCGCGCACCAACAACTGGTGGTTCCGCGGCTACGTGCTGTGGCTGACCTTCCCGCCGATGCTGCTGCTGTTGCTGGGCAAGCCGATCCAGCTGATCGTGCTCTACGGTGCGCTCGGCGCCGCGTTCATGCCGTTCCTGGCCTTCACGTTGCTGTGGCTGATGAACGGCTCACGCGTGCCGAAGGAGCACCGCAACGGGTGGCTGTCCAACGTCGTGCTCGCCGCGGCGGGGCTGCTGTTCTTCGTGCTGTGCATCGACAAGCTCATCAGCCTGTTCTGAGACTCACCCCCCAAACGACCGTTGCTGGTGGGAGGCGACTCGCCAGTCGCCCTCCACCAGCAACAGTCTTGGGTCCGGTCGGGTGTGCGCGTCAGACGGCGGAACGGATGGTGCCGGTCACCTCGCCGAGGCCGATCGTGGCGCCCTCGGGGCCGGGCGCCCACGCGGTGATCGTGACGGTGTCGCCGTCCTCGAGGAAGCCGCGAGTGCTGCCGTCGGACAACGTGATCGGCTCCTTGCCGTTCCACGTGAGCTCGAGCAGGCTGCCGCGCTGGTCCTTCTCGTTGCCGCTGATGGTGCCGGACGCGAACAGGTCACCCGGCCGCAGGCTCGCGCCGTTGACCGTCATGTGCGCCAGCATCTGCGCCGGTGACCAGTACAGCTCCTTGTACGGCGGCCGTGCGATCACCGTGTCGTTGAGCCGCACCTCGAACCTGAGGTCCAAGCCGTATGACGCCTCACTCGCCCCCCGCAGGTAGGGCAGGGGCTCGGGGTCCTGCGTCGGCAGCGGAACGCGCGCGGCCGCAAGGGCTTCCATCGGCACGACCCACGCCCCGATCGAGGAGGCGAAGGACTTGCCGAGGAACGGGCCGAGTGGGACGTACTCCCACGCCTGGATGTCGCGAGCGCTCCAGTCGTTGAACAGCGTCACCCCGAAGAGGTGGTTGCTCGCCTCGTCGACGGACACGCGGCTGCCGACCGTGGTCGAACCGCCGACGACGTAGCCGAGCTCGGTCTCGATGTCGAGCCGGATGCTGGGGCCAAAGGTCGGGGCCGCATCGCTCGGCGCCTTGCGCTGGCCGGTCGGGCGCACGATGTCGGTGCCGCTGACCACGACGGTGCCGGAGCGGCCGTGGTAGCCGATCGGCAGGTGCTTCCAGTTCGGCGTGAGGGCCGCGCTGTCGGGCCGGAAGATCGAGCCGACATTGGTCGCGTGCTGCTCACTGGCGTAGAAGTCGACGTAGTCCGCCACGTCGATCGGCAGGTGCAGCGTGACGTCACCGAGCGGGACGAGGTGCGGCTCGACCTCGGAGCGGTGTGCCTCGTTGCCCAGCAGCTCGACGAGCCACTCGCGGGCGCTGGTCCACGCGGAGCGTCCGAGCGCGAGGAAGTCGTTGAGCGTCGGCCGGTTCCATGCGTCGGCCCAGTCCGCACCCGTCGCACGGGCGGTAGCGGACACGTCGAGGACCTGATCGCCGATGCGCACACCGACCCGGCGCTGCTCGGGCCCTCCGGCCGAGAACACCCCGTAGGGCAGGGTGGCGATGCCGAAGGGGTGGTCGGCGGGGACGTCCAGCCAGGTGTGGCTCATGCACTCTCCTTGATCAGTCCGAGGGACGACAGGTCGTGGACGGGGTCGAGGACCCCGCAGCAACCGTAGGCAGTGAAGAACGCCCGTACGACGCTGGCATCCGCCTCGCTCATCCGGACCAGCATCTCCACGAGTGGTTGCGGGTCACGCTCCAGCAGCAGGTGGGCCAGCTCAGCCGCTTCCGCCCCGTTGAGCGCCCACCGCGTCGCGCACAGGACGTTGAGGAACCCGTGCTGGTCCTCGCCCTCGGGGCTCGTGTGCGCGACGGCGTGGTGCAGCCCGCCGGTGAGCTTGAACGACAGGTCGCGGTCGATGCAGGCGCGGATGAAGCGGGACAGCTCGCTGGCGGTGGGCACAGGCTGCTGGGGCGTGGAGCCGGTGCGCAGCTTGGCCTGGACCCGGCCGTCACCCTGGGCCGCGGAGAGCTCCTCGAGTGCGGTGTCCTGGGGCCCGGCCTCGCGGGGCACCTCCACCGAGACCGGCAGCGCGGCGGCCAGGGCCTCCCGCCACTGCGGTGACCAGCCCACCTCGAGGCCGACCGGCGTGACACCGGCGGCCGAGGCGAGCAGGTCGACGGCGGCGGTCACCTCCGCGACCGGCGTGCCCGGGCGCCCGATCACGCCCACCTCGAACGGCCCCGGCCGGTCCTGCCCGCGGAGGTCTCCCGCAGCGGAGGCGGGGATGAGCAGCGGACCCACGAGGTCGGCATACGACTCCTGGTGACGCGCCACGTGCTCGGTGACCGCGCGGGGCAGCGGTGCGAGACCGGGTGGGAACACCGCGGCGTCGTCGACGAGATCGGTGAACAGGCTCCGCTCGGCGAGGTGGGCAGCGCCGCCCGCGTCGGCGGACCGCCCGGCCTTCGGGTGCTGGTCGGGGGGCGTCATTGACATGTTCGGCAGGCTACTGGATCGTGGAGGGTAACGAGACATGCACGTCCGCTGAACGGACACGTCGACGAGCGAGGAAACCATGGCGCACTACCAGTCCCGGGGCGCGCTGCCCCGGCAGCGGCACACCCAGCTGCGCACCCCGGACGGCGGGATCTACTACGAGGAGCTCATGGGGGAGGAGGGCTTCAGCAGCGACTCCTCGCTGCTCTACCACCGGGGGCTCCCGTCGGCGATCCAGGACGCCCGGGTGTGGGACCTCGGCGACCTGTCGACCTGCTCCAACCACCCGCTCACCCCGCGGCACCTGAAGCTGCACGACCTGTTCCCCGCCGACTCCTCGGGCGTCGACGCCGTCACCGGCCGCCGGCTCATCCTCGGCAACGGCGACGTGCGCATCTCCTACGTGGTGGCCGACAAGCCGAGTCCGTTCTACCGCAATGGCATCGGCGATGAGTGCGTCTACATCGAGCGCGGTGGTGCGCGGGTGGAGACGGTGTTCGGCGCGTTCGACGTGCGGCAGGGGGACTACCTGGTGATCCCGCGCGCGACGACGCACCGGTGGCTGCCCTTGGTGGAGGGCGACACCGACTTCAGCGAGCCGCTGCGGGCCTACTGCATCGAGGGCAACTCCCACATCTCCCCGCCGAAGCGCTACCTGTCGCGTTATGGGCAGTTCCTCGAGCACGCGCCGTACTGCGAGCGGGACCTGCGCACGCCGCAGGGCCCACTGCTCGCCGAGGAGGTCGGCGCCCACGCCGACGAGGCGACCGAGGTCTACGTCAAGCACCGCGGCAGCGGGCCGCAGAGCACCGGCGGCCTCGTGGGCACGATCTACACCTACCCCTTCCACCCGCTCGACGTGATCGGCTGGGACGGCTGCCTCTACCCGTACGCCTTCAACGTGGCCGACTACATGCCGATCACCGGCAAGGTGCACCAGCCGCCGCCCGTGCACCAGGTCTTCGAGGGCGCCGGCTTCGTCATCTGCAACTTCGTGCCGCGCAAGGTGGACTACCACGAGGACTCGATCCCCGTGCCGTACTACCACTCCAACGTCGACAGCGACGAGGTCATGTTCTACGTCGACGGCGACTACGAGGCCCGCAAGGGCTCCGGCATCGGCAAGGGCTCGATCTCACTGCACCCGGGCGGCCACGCGCACGGACCGCAGCCGGGCGCCTACGAGAAGTCCATCGGGGTGCACTACTTCGACGAGCTGGCCGTCATGGTGGACACCTTCCGGCCGCTCGAGGTCGGCGAAGGCGGGCGCGCCGTCGACGACGGGCGCTACGCGTGGTCGTGGGTCGGCGGCCGTGGCGGGGCCGAGAGTGGCGTCGACGGCCGGCCGCACGGTGGTGAGGCAGAGGTCTTCACCACGAGCTGACGCTCGCACCGGCAGGCTGGGGGTGGGGGATACTCGGCGGGTCATGACCGCCCGCCCCCGCCACCGGATCACCGTGCTCGGCACCACCGACCTGCACGGCCACGTCCGCAACTGGGACTACCTCGCCGACCAGGAGTATGCCGACCCGCTGGGCAACGAGGTCGGCCTCGCCAAGATCGCCACGCTGGTGTCGAGACTGCGGACGGAGCGGGGCGCCGAGAACTGCGTGCTCCTCGACGCCGGCGACACCATCCAGGGCTCGGCGCTGGCGGAGCACTTCGCCCGGGTCGACCCGGTCACGGCGGGCGCCAAGCACCCGATGGCGGTCGTCATGAACCACCTCGGCTACGACGCCGCCGCCCTCGGCAACCACGACTTCACCCACGGCCTCGCGACGTTGCGCGCCTTCGAGGACCAGCTCGACTTCCCGCTGCTGGGTGCCAACGTCCATGCGTGGGGCACCGGTGCGCCCGCCTTCACCCCGTGGGTGGTGCGCACCGTGCACGCGCCGGCGGGTCCACCCGTCCGCGTCGGGATCCTCGGACTGGTCACACCGGGCGTCGCCGTCTGGGACGAGCGCCACGTCGCGGGCCGGCTGCGGTTCGAGGGCGTGGTCGAGCAGGCAGCGCGGTCGGTGCCCGAGCTGCGTGCCGCCGGCGCCGACGTGGTCCTCGTCTGCTGCCACTCGGGTGCGGACGGCGCGAGCTCCTACGGTGCTGCCCTGCCGTGGCCGGAGAACGCCAGCACCCTTCTCGCCCAGCGCGTTCCGGGAATCGATGCGATTCTCGTCGGGCACGCCCACGTCGAGATCGCGGAGCGGTTCGTGGCCCACGAGCAGACCGGCCGCCCGGTCCTGCTCTCCGAACCCGTCTCGTGGGGGATGCGGCTCACCGTCATCGACCTCGACCTCGAGCTGACCGGCGGCCATTGGCGCGTTGCCGGGGTCCGGGCCCAGCTGCGCCACGCCAGCGAGGTCCCCGAGGACCCGCGGGTCGTGGACCTCGTCGCGCCGCACCACGACGCTGTCCGTCGCCACCTGTCCACCCCGGTCGCCACCAGCCGGGCCCGGCTGTCGCTGGCCACCGCGCGTTTCGAGGACTCCTCGCTGCTCCGCCTGCTGGCGCACGTCCAGGCGAGCGCACTGCAGCGCGAGCTCGCCGGGTCGGCGGCAGCCGACCTGCCGGTGCTGTCCCTCGTCGCCCCCACCACCCGGTCGGGGATGCTGCCGCTCGGCACGATCACCCGACGTCACCTGGCTGGGCTCTACCGGCACGACAGCACACTGGTCGGCGCCCGGCTCTCCGGCGCGGAGCTGCGTGCCCACCTGGAGCGGGCCGCCGCCTTCTTCCACCAGGTCACCGGTCCGGGCCCGGTGACGGCCGACGAGCTCACCAACGCCCCCACCCCGTTGGCCCCGCACGGCACCCCGGACGACGTGTTCGACACCGCGCACGGACTCGACCACCCGCTCACCTACGCCATCGACCTCGCCCGTCCGGTCGGCTCCCGCGTCACCGACCTGCGGTATGCCGGAACCTCCGTGCACGCCTCCGACCAGTTCGCCGTCGCCGTGGGGAGCTACCGACACTCCGGCGGCGGTGGGTTCGCCGAGGTGGCGGCCGCTCTGGTCCTGCACGACGGCGGGCTCGAGATCCGGCAGCTGCTCCAGCAGTGGGTCCGGGCCGAGCGGGTGGTGGACGGGACCCGCTTCCGCGGACCGCACTGGCGACTCATGGCGAACGGCCGGCCCCTGCGCCTGACCGGGGGTGAGAATTTGCCATCGTGAGGTCTCCCGCGCAAGCCGTTGTCACGGCATACTGACGAGCCGTCGGCCCCTCACCCCCCAAGGAGCACCGCCATGACGGACCCGCGCACGCATGCCCGCATCCTCCACACCCAGACCTCCCGCCGCCAACTGCTCGCGATGGCGGCCGTCGGCGCCGCCGGCGTGACCGTCGGGACGGCCGGGCGGAGCTATGCCGCGCCGCCGAAGCAG
>NZ_DASSTI010000146.1:0-7075 GCF_035708005.1 Segeticoccus sp.
TGGACGGTGGACGTGGCGGACGCGATCGTCCGGCTCCTCGGATCCGACGCCGAGCCGGGCACCTACCACGCCACCTCCAGCGATCAGGTGACGTGGTACGGCTTCACGCGCGCCATTTTCGGTGAGCTCGGGCTCGACCCGGAGCGGGTGCGGCCGACGACGACCGCCGCCTTTCCGCGGCCGGCACCGCGGCCGGCATACAGCGTGCTGGGGCACGAGGCGTGGCGCACTGCGGGGCTGGAGCCGATCGGTGACTGGCGTGATGCCCTGCGCCGGGCGCTGCCGCGCCTCACCGACCGGCGCTAGCCGGCGTCCTCCACCGCTTCCTTGAGTTCGGGGGCGAACCGCTCGACGTCGAACACGAAGTTCGACTGGTAGGCCTTCCATGCCCACTTGCCCGGTGGGTGCTTGACCGCCGAGTCTCCCCAGAAGCAGTGCAGCCGGCTGCCGAGCACGGAGGAGAAGAGGAACTCGTTCGTCGCGGTGAAGCTGTCGCCCGCCATCACGATGACCGTCTTGCCGGGCGCGAAGGCCATGCTGAACATGCCGCTGCCGGAGAAGCCGGCAATCACGTCCGCGTGTTGGAACATGCCGATCTGCTCCTCGAGCGGGTGATCGGCGGGATAGACGAGCGTGAATCCGAGGGAGGAGAAGAAGTCCTCGACCTCGGCCGTGTTCTCACAGCTGCGCAGGGGCGCCATCCGCCGGGCGACGAAGAGCCGGCGGGGGTAGTCCTCCTGCGGCCGGCCGAGGGAGCCCACCGCGCCCCACACCTGCCCCATGTGGGGCGCCGCGTACTGCGGCATGACGAAACCGGGGGACGCGGCATACAGCGTCTCCACGTCGACGGACTCGTCGGCGGCGAGGTAGGTGACCTCGTTGAGGTCCACGCCCGCTGCGCGCAGCATCTGCTGCTCGAAGGCGGGCAACTCGCTCATCCCGGGCTCGAGGCTGAACAGCGGTCGCACGGAAGGGTCCACGGCTCGGGCCTCGTGCCAGCCCCAGACCTTGCCGAGGGTCTCGGTGATCACGTGACCGAAGTGCCCCGGGTACTCGCTGTCGAAGTAGTAGTAGGAGCCGGTCAGCCGCCGGGTCGGCTTCGCGTTCGCGGCCTCGTCCGGGAGGCGAGCGTGCCGCGGGTTGGAGCTGGCCAGCTTGCGGTGCATGAGGTAGCGGTCCAGCGGGTGGCGGAAGGTGTCCGGCAGCCAGTAGTTGTCCCGCGCCACGCGCTGGTACGACCAGCAGCGGACCGACGGGTAGCTGCGCAGCGACAGCGGTGGGACCGTCACCTGGGCGTCCCGGGAGGGCGGGTCCGCCTGCCCGTGCCATTCCTGCGGCGCACCGTGCAACGTCACGGTCGCGGCCGAGCGGTAGGTCTCCTGCGGCCGGGTGAGCACGACCTCCCCCCAGTCCTGTCCGTAACGCGCCCGCAGTATGCCGTCCGCTCGCGCCTCGCGGAGCTTGTACCGGTGGACGAGCCGCTTGCGGACGACCAGCTCCCCGTCCTGTACGGCGAGGTCGCCGGTGGCTGCTGCCAGCTCGGCACGCCGGTGCGGAAGCTTCCCCTCGTGCGCGCCGTCCCGCCCGAGCAGCTGCCGCACCGCCAGCGCGGTGTCGGCACCGTCCTGCTCGCTCGTCGGGCGTGCGACGGGGTCGGTCCGCACCAGGTAGGCGCCGCCGGGGGCGAGGTAGAGGAAGGTCGTCTTGAAGCAGGCCAGCCGGCCGCCGGTGCCCCACTCGGCGTGGTCGATGATCATCTGCGGCTGCGGCAGCTCCGCGAGCCGATCTGCGCGCTCGTCCGGCGTGGTGCACACCGACACAGAGACGTTTCCGGCGAGCTCGTCCTGGTCACCGCGCGAGAGGGACTGCGTCCTGAGGAGGTGCACCCGTGCCTGCGGGGCGGCCGCAGCCACCTCGTTGCTGAGGCGGACGGCGCCCACCCCGCCGATCACCACGACGTCGTGCACCTCGAGGCCCAACCCGCTCAGGACCTGCGGCACGCTGCTCGCGGCGGCGTCGGCACTGGCCTCGCGACGTCCGCGCGAGAGTCGCCCTACCACCGAACGCGTGGCGCGGCGGACCTGTTCGATCGGCGTCTCGGACACGCTGGCCAGCATACGGAGGACGCCGCCTTCATGAACTTCCATGGCCCTCACATCTCAGGTGACACAATGCGCGGGTGCCTTCATCCGACGTGCCGCAGTACGCCCCCACGCCGCGTGAGCTCGACGACCTCGACCTGTTGACCATGGGCGTCCTGGCGCCGCAGCGCGGTTTCGGTGACCCGTCGACGGGCGTCACCCTCGAGCTCCCCGCCGCGGTCGCGGAGCAGGCACGCGCCGCGGGCGCCGTGGATCTCGTCGATCCCGAGGGCGCGCCGCTCGCGACCGTCAACATCGATCATGTGTATGACGGGCCGGGAAACTCGTTGGGTGTCATCGGCGCGGTGGGGTCGGTCCGCCGACGCGCCGGACGCATCTTCGACCGGCTGCACCGCACACCCGATCAGCTGCGCGCCGAGATCGAGCAGCCGTGCGTGCTGGTCTGTGACCGGCCGCCGAGCGAGTCCGACCTCGACGCCGCCCGTCGGGAGGCCCACGGCCGCCCGGTCGTGCTGCTGGCCCTGACCGGTCACGGCACTCCGCAGGCTGTGTCCCCGGTCGGGCTGGTGCGGGCCTGTCTGGCGGCAGCGGACGAGCTGGCTGACGCGCAGGTCGTGGTCGTGCCGTTGGCGGCGCGGCCCGGACCGACCGGCCACACGGTGCGCGACCGGGTCGTGACCGCCTACGCGGAGGGTCCGGTCGTCGTGGCCACCGGCAACGGGCCGCTCCCGGCCGCCGAGGCGGAGGTGGTGCGGCAGGACCGGCCGACGGGCGTGGAGCAAGGGCTGGTCCTGTTCTTCACCGGGCTCTCGGGCAGCGGCAAGTCGACGGTGGCCCGTGGGGTACGCGACGCGCTCGTCGAGGACGGGCACCGGACCGTGACGCTGCTCGACGGCGACGTCGTCCGGCGCAACCTGTCCGCAGGCCTGACCTTCTCCCGGCAGGACCGGGAGACCAACATCCGCCGGATCGGCTGGGTCGCCGCCGAAATCGCCCGCCACGGAGGCACCGCGATCTGCAGCCCGATCGCGCCCTTCGCGAGCACCCGCCGAGCGGTTCGCGAGATGGTCGAGGATGCCGGTGGGGCCTTCGTCCTCGTGCACATCGCCACCCCGCTGGCGGAGTGTGAGCGGCGTGACCGCAAGGGGCTCTACGCCAAGGCGCGCCGGGGGGAGATACCGGACTTCACGGGTATCTCCTCGCCCTACGAGGTGCCCGACGACGCGGACCTGCGCCTCGATACCACCGGTCACTCGATCGCCGACATGGTCGACGCGGTGCTGGCCCTACTCCGCGGGCGTGGGCTGCTTGCGACCGACCGTGAGGCCGTGGAGGCTCGTGCGTGAGTGACCTGCTGACGACCGCGTCGCTCTCACTGCTGATCGTCAGCTTCCTGGTCGGGATCGTCGTCGGCCTGACCGGCATGGGCGGCGGTGCCCTGATGACGCCCGCCCTGATCCTCTTTGGCATCCCACCCGCAGCGGCGGTCTCCAACGACCTGGTGTCCTCGGCGCTGACCAAGAGCGTCGGCGCCGCGGTGCACTGGAAGAGCGGCTCCCCCAACCTCAAGCTCGCCGGATGGCTCGTGGCCGGCTCGGTGCCGACCGGCTTCGCCGGCGCCTTCATCATCCGAGCCGTCGCGGACACCGTCGGCGGGGTCAACACCTTCATCAAGCTCGCCATCGGCGCCACGCTGCTGCTCACGGCCGGCACCTACACCCTGCGCATGTACCTGCAGATGGTGAAGAACCAGCACGACGACGCGGCCCCGCAGCCGGAGACCGACCCCCCGGTCAAGGCGATCCCCACGCTGCTCGTCGGCGCCACCGGGGGGCTGCTCGTCGGGCTGACCTCGGTGGGCTCCGGGTCGCTGATCATGGTCGCGATGGTGCTGCTCTACCCCCGCCTGTCGCCCGTGCGCCTGGTCGGGACGGACCTGGTGCAGGCCATCCCGCTCATCGTCTCGGCCGCCATCAGCCACTGGATCGTCTCCGGGGTGGACTGGGCCGTCCTCATCCCGCTGACCATCGGAGGTGCGGCGGGCACCTTCTTCGGGGCGCGGATCGCCAGCTGGGTGTCCTCCTCGGTGATCCGGCGCGGCATCGTCCTCGTGCTGAGCCTGACCGGGCTGACCATGCTGCACGTGCCGCCGACCTGGGTCGGCGTCATCGGGGCGGCGCTCGTCGTGCTCGGCCCCATCGGCTGGGGTCTCGTCCGCAAGATCCACGGCCTGCCGCCGTTCGAGACCATCGCAGCACCGCACACGAACGGCAAGGGCGGCGGTCGGCATACCGACGACCCGGGCAAGGCGACGGCGTCGTCCACCAGAGGCGATGGCCGGCCCTGACCGCTGTGTAGAGTTGCCGGAAGCCGTCGGACGCCCGAGGAGGGACCCCACTGCCCATGTCCACCCACAGTGACTACCGCCTGAGCGAGCTGGACCAGCTCGAGTCGGAGTCGATCCACATCTTCCGCGAGGTCGCGGCCGAGTTCGACAAGCCCGTGCTGCTGTTCTCCGGCGGCAAGGACTCGATCTGCATGCTGCGGTTGGCCGAGAAGGCCTTCTACCCCGCGCGCATCCCCTTCCCGGTGATGCAGGTCGACACCGGCTTCGACTTCCCCGAGGTCATCGAGACCCGCGACCGCTGGATCGAGCGGCTCGGCGTCCAGCTGATCGTCGCCTCCGTCGACCAAGCCATCAAGGACGGCATCGTCGTCGACGACGGCAAGACCAGCCGCAACCGGCTGCAGATCGGCACGCTGCTCGACGCGATCGAGCGCAACGGGTTCACCGCGGCGTTCGGCGGCGGCCGGCGGGATGAGGAGAAGGCCCGGGCCAAGGAGCGCGTCTACTCCCACCGCGACGAGTTCGGCCAGTGGGACCCCAAGAACCAGCGGCCGGAACTGTGGAACCTCTACAACGGCAAGCTGCACGAGGGCGAGCACATGCGGGTGTTCCCGCTCTCCAACTGGACCGAGCTGGACGTCTGGACCTACATCGGGCACGAGGGCATCGAGGTGCCTTCGCTCTACTACGCGCACGAGCGCGAGGTCGTCGAGCGCGACGGCATGCTGCTCTCCGTCTCGGACGCGGTCCAACCGAAGAACGGCGAGACGGCTCACAAGGAGCGGGTCCGCTTCCGCACGGTCGGTGACATGACGCTCACCGGCTGCGTGAAGTCGGACGCCTCGAACGTCGAGGAGATCATCGCCGAGACCGCGGTCGCCACCATGACCGAGCGCGGCGCCACCCGAGGGGACGACCGCTTCTCCGAGGCCGCGATGGAAGACCGCAAGCGAGAGGGCTACTTCTAAACCATGGATCTGCTGCGTTTCGCCACCGCCGGCTCCGTCGACGACGGCAAGTCCACCCTCATCGGGCGGCTGCTGTTCGACTCGAAGGCGATCTTCGAAGATCAGCTGAACGCCGTCGAGCGCACCAGCCAGTCGCGCGGCCAGGACGTCCCCGACCTCGCGCTGCTCACCGACGGCCTGCGCGCCGAGCGCGAGCAGGGCATCACCATCGACGTCGCTTACCGGTACTTCGCCACGCCGAAGCGCAAGTTCATCATCGCCGACACCCCGGGGCACATCCAGTACACCCGGAACATGGTCACCGGCGCCTCGACCGCCGACGTCGCGCTGATCCTCATCGACGCCCGCAACGGCGTTCTCGAGCAGTCGCGCCGGCACGCGTTCCTCGCGAGCCTGCTCGGCATCCCTCACCTGATCATCTGCATCAACAAGATGGATCTCGTCGACTACTCCCAGGATCGGTTCAAGGAGATCCGCGACGAGTTCCGCAACTTCGCCGCGAAGCTCGAGGTCACCGACCTGTCGTTCATCCCGATCTCGGCGCTGACCGGCGACAACGTCGTCACCCGCAGCGAGGCGATGGACTGGTACGAGGGCACCTCCCTGCTGCACCACCTCGAAGAGGTGCACATCGCCTCCGACCGGAACCTGATCGACGTGCGGTTCCCGGTGCAGTACGTGATCCGTCCGCACCAGTCGTCGTCGGCCGAACTGCACGACTTCCGCGGCTACGGCGGCACGGTCGCCGGCGGTGTCGTCCGCAAGGACGACGAGGTCACCGTGCTGCCATCGGGCTTCACCACCTCGGTGAAGTCGATCTGGGCACCGGGCGGCAAGGAGCTCGGCGAGGCGTTCGCCGGCCAGGCGGTCACCATCGAGCTCAACGACGACATCGACATCGCCCGCGGCGACATGATCTGCCGCCCGCACAACCGGCCGCACGTCGGCCAGGACATCGATGCCATGGTGTGCTGGCTGACCAGCGAGGCGCAGCTGAACCCGGGCGGACGGTACGTGCTCCAGCACACCAGCCGCTCTACGCGAACAGTCGTGCGCGACCTGGACTACCGCCTCGACGTCAACACGCTGCACCGCGACGACAACGCCAAGGAGCTGAAGCTCAACGAGATCGGCCGGGTGCGGTTGCGCACCCAGCAGCCGCTGCTGTTCGACGCCTACCGGCGCAGCCGCGAGACGGGCAGCTTCATCCTCATCGACGAGGCCACGAACTTCACGGTCGCCGCCGGCATGATCACCGGGCCGTCGATGCAGGAATCCCACGTCGTCTGGCACAGCGGCTCGGTCCAGCGCGACGAGCGGGCCACCAGAGGCATGACGGTGTGGCTGACCGGCTTGTCCGGCTCGGGCAAGTCGACCGTCGCCGCGGAGCTGGAGCGTCGCCTCGTGGCCTCCGGACGCCCGGCGTACCTGCTCGACGGCGACAACCTGCGCCACGGGCTGAATGCCGACCTCGGCTTCAGCGCCGAGGACCGGCAGGAGAACGTCCGCCGGGTGGGCGAGGTGGCCAAGCTGCTGGCCGATGCCGGCGTGGTGGCGATCGTCTCGCTCGTCAGCCCGTACGCCGCCGACCGCGCCAAGGCGCGTGAGGCCCACGGCCAGGCCAACGTCCCGTTCGTCGAGGTCTTCGTCGACACCCC
>NZ_DASSTI010000147.1:0-29328 GCF_035708005.1 Segeticoccus sp.
ACTTCGACCACGACACCGACCACGCCGCCGGCGGCAAGACCAGCACCAGCAACGGCTCGGCCAAACACCGCCGCCACCACAACCTGAAGACCCGCCGCCTGTGGCACACCCGACAACACCCCGACGGCACCATCACCTGGACCACCCTGCTCGGCCGGCGCTACGACACCGAACCCCACGACTACCACGAACTCCACGACCCCCAGGACCCCCACCAGGAACCGACCACCACACCCCCACCCACCCCAGAGCAGGAAGAACCACCCTTCTGACCGTCGGCGACCCGGCTCAACCTGCGCTGGGGGCGTAGCCTGCGACGCGAGGTCTCCGGTGTGTCCACGGTTCGTGCACTCGCGCCACACCGGCCCCGGAGGACTCCGACGCAAGGCTCAGCCACGAGCACGGACACCCGGCAGGACGCGGAGCGGAGGACGGCATGAACTGGCTCGACAAGCCCGCACACGCGCGCTGGCTCGAGGCCGAGGGTGACCGGTTGCTGGAGTTCGGCCGCGCCGCGCGGAACGACCGTCCTCCGGGGGGCTTCGCGTGGCTCGACGACGACGGCAAGCCCGACGGCAGTCGGCCCGTCGAGCTCTGGGTGACCTGCCGGATGACGCACGTCTACGCACTGGCCCACCTCATGGGACGCCCGGGTTCGGTGCCGCTGGTGGATGCCGGACTCGCCGCGCTGCGTGGCTCGTTCCACGACGAGGAGCACGGCGGCTGGTATGCCGCTCTGGGGCCGGGCGGTGAGGTGCGTGCCGAGAAGACCGCGTACGAGCACGCCTTCGTCCTGCTCAGCAGCTCGAGCGCCGTCGTGGCAGGACGTCCCGGCGCGCGGGACCTGCTCGACGAAGCGCTGTCCACCGTCCTCGACCACTTCTGGGACGAGCGCCACCAGATGATCGTCGACTCGTGGGACCGGGAGTTCGCCACACTCGACTCCTATCGCGGTGTCAACGCGAACATGCACATGGTCGAGGCGTTCCTCGCCACTGCCGACGTGCTCGACGACCCGAGCCTGCGAGAGCGTGCGCTCCACATCGCGACTCGGGTGGTGCACGACCTCGCGGCCGCGAACGGCTGGCACATCCCCGAGCACTTCACTCCGGACTGGGAGCCCCTGCTCGACTACCACCGCGAGGAGCCGGCCCACCCGTTCCAGCCCTACGGTGCCACGATCGGCCACTCACTGGAGTGGGCCCGCCTCATCCTCCAGCTGCGCGAGGCCCTGGGTCCCGACGCGCCCACCTGGATGCTGGACGATGCCCGAGCCCTCGTCGACACCGCCGTCCGCGACGGATGGGCGGTCGACGGAGCGGACGGGTTCGTCTACACCGTCGACTGGGACGGGGCTCCGGTCGTGCGCGAGCGGATGCACTGGGTCCCCGCTGAGGCCACAGCGACGGCAGCGACGCTGCACCGCCTCACCGGGGAGGAGCGGTATGCCGAGTGGTACCAGACGTGGTGGGACTACCTGGCCTGCCACGTGATTGACCGGGAGCGAGGCTCCTGGCACCACGAGTTGTCCCCCCGTAACGGCCCGAGCTCGACGACCTGGAGCGGGAAGCCGGACGTCTACCACGCCTTCCAGGCCACGTTGTTGCCGCGGCTTCCGGTCACCCCCTGTCTGTCCGTGGCACTTCGCAGCGGCCTGCTGGCCTGATCACGGCGACGGCCCGCCCGGTCGTCCTGAACGGGAGGACCTTTGCCCCTGTCCAGGTACTCCGTCGAGCGAGACGCTGCCGCCATGACCAGCAATGACGTGCAGGGATCGGATCGGACGGCGGCCAGGCCGGAGGAGCTCGACAGCTCGCACTGCTGGGCGCTCGTTCGTGCGGCTGCCGTGGGGCGGCTCGCGGTGGTCGTCGGCGGGAAGCCGGACGTGTTCCCGGTCAACCACGTCGTGGACCACGGGACCGTGGTCTTCCGGACGGGCGCCGGCACCAAGCTGGCGGCCGCGGACGGCCAGGCCGTGGCGTTCGAGGTCGACGGGTTCGATCCGCAGGCACAGACCGCGTGGAGTGTCGTCGTCAAGGGACGGGCCGCACGAGTGCAGGAGCCCTACGGCGTCCTCGAGGCCCTGACCCTCCCGCTGGTGCCGTGGCACGGCGGCCAGAAGCCGTGGTTCGTCCGGATCGAGCCTGACAGCGTCACCGGGCGCCGGTTCCACGTGGCGGTGCACCGCGACTGAGTGGGGGAGCCGACTGAGTGGGGGAGCACCGTGGATGCGCCGTGACTGAACCTCGCCGCAGTTGGCGCACCCGCCCCGGTGGACCCGGTTGCCCCAAGCCGCAGCCCCGCGCTCAGCTTCCCAGGACGGCCAACGCCTCGGGGCCCTTCAGCTCCTCGGGACGGTGACGACCGGGCAGCGGGCGTGCTGCTGGCAGTACGCCGCGACGACCGCTTCCGACTCACGACGGTCCTCCCCGAGCACCAGGGCGCGACTGCCGTGGCTGCGACTCGCCAGCACGAGCGCTGGGTCACCGGTGACCACCTCGAAGGTGCACCGGATGCGGGAGTGGCCGCGTAGGGCGGTCAGGGCGGCTTGGAACGTCACGGCGTCGGCGCTCTCCCGGGCGTCGGCATCGAGCTCCGGCGACAGCACCTGCACGAACCGGATCCCGGCCCGCAGCCGGACCGCCTCGGTCACCGCGGCCTGGGCGACGACCAGGGCCGAGCCGTCGTTCACGAGACCGGCGACCACCTCAGCCTCTCCGGTGGTGACTGTGCGGAGCCGAGCCGCCTGCGACGTTGCCATGGCTCCATGGTGCGGGCCGCGGCATACCGCCAACAGGGCACAAGGTCCCCTGTCGCTGCCCCCGCCACGGCCCCTGCCCGGGTGACCGTCAACGTGTCCGACTCTGTGGCCGCACGATCTCCCGGCCGCTGATGTCCTCGGGGTGCACGCGCACCCAGAACGAGTTGGCCGACGGCGGCAGCCACGACTCCAGGGCCTCCTGCTCGAGCTCCTCGCGCAGCGCCGGGTCCTCGATGATGCTCGTCCGGCCCCGGACGAGGACGCTCCAGCCGCTCTCGGTGTCGAGGTGGAAGTTGTCCACCTCGAACGCGACCCGTTCGCCGTTCGCCGCCAGCTGCAGCTTGGATCCCCACGTCGTACGGAAGGTGACGTCCTCCCCGTGTAGCACGTGGTTCACCGGCAGGATCGTGAGGTCGCCCTCACGGAGGAACCCCAGCCGTCCGACGGCCACCTCACCGATCCTGCGCAGGCACTCCTCGCGATCGAGTATGCCGAGCCCGCGCCGGTCCCAGTCCTTCACCTCGGTCCCCTTGCCTGCCAGAGCCGTGCGTTCACGTGCTGTCTCGCACCGTACCGGCGGTCGGTTCCGACACCACGCCGGTCGTCCGAATTTTCCTCCCGCCGCGCGGAGGCGACGCTGCGTCTCCCTTCCCTTCCCGCCGAACCTACGTACGATCGACGGCATGAACGCCCGACCGAGCCCGTGGCCGGCCCCCAGCGCTCTCGACCTGGAGGATCTGCTCGACGAACTGCGGGCGCGCGCCTCCGCTGCCCGTGCCTCGCAGGAGCGGCTCGCCGCGCTGCTCGACGCGGTCGTCGCCGTGAGCGCCGACCTCGAGCTCTCCGACGTCCTCGGTCGCATCGTCGAGGCCGCGTGCCGGCTCGTCGACGCCCGCTACGGGGCGCTCGGCGTCATCTCCGAGGACGGCGAGGAGCTCACCGCGTTCATCACCCACGGGGTGAGCGACGAGGAGCGCGCCGCCATCGGCGACCCGCCCCACGGCCGGGGAGTGCTCGGGCTGCTGATCCGCGAGCCGAAGACGCAGCGCCTGCCCGAGGTGGGGGCGCACCCCGACTCGGTGGGCTTCCCGCCGAACCACCCCGAGATGCACAGTTTCCTCGGCACACCGATCCGCATCCGGGACCGTGTCTTCGGCAACCTCTACCTCGCCGAGAAGCGGGGCGCGCCCGAGTTCAGCGACGAGGACGAGTCGATGCTCGTCGCGCTCGCCGCCGCCGCAGGCGTGGCCATCGAGAACGCCCAGCTCTACGAGCGCAGCGAGCGCCAGCGGCAGTGGTCGGAGGCGATCAGCGAGCTCACGCGCATGCTGCTCGAGAGCGAGGACGAGGACAGCGCGCTGGAGCGGATGATCGCGCACGCGCGACAGTTCGCCGCCGCCGACGTCGCCGCGGTCGCGCTGACCGACGACGTCGGCGAGCTCGTCGTGCGCGCCGTCCACACGGCCCGTGACGGACACGAGGAGGCCGAGCCCGGCAGCACCGGGGGCCAGTCCGCCTCGCCGCGCGTCACGCCGCCTGGTGCCCTGGAGGTCGGCAAGGTGCTCGAGGGCCCCCGGTGGCAGGCCGTGCGCGAGGCGCGGCAGCCGCTGTTGCTCCTGCCCGAGAGCGGTGACGAGCGCGCCGCGGCCAGCCACGGTCTCGCCCAGTCCCTGACCGAGCTGAACCCGCACGGCCCGACGGCGATCCTGCCGGTGGTCGTGGGCAGCGGTGACCTCGGCGTCCTGGTGCTGGGGTGGCAGGGGGAGGTGCCCGGCAGCGCGGGCGAGACGATGACCGCCGTCGCCGACTTCGCCCAGCAGGCGGCCCTGGCGCTCGTCGCCGGCCGGGCCCAGCGCGACCGCTCCCGGATGGCCCTCCTCGAGGACCGCGAACGGATCGCCCGGGACATGCACGACCACGTCATCCAGCGCCTCTTCGCCACCGGGCTGTCGCTGCAGTCCGCGGCCCGGCTGGCCCAGCACCCCCTGGTCCGGGCCCGGCTGGAGGACGCCGTGGACGAGCTGGACGAGTCCATCCGGCACATCAGGCACACCATCTTCGAGCTCCACCGGCCGATCCCGACCGGCGGCCTGCGCGCCGAGCTGCACAGCCTGGTCGACGACATCACGCAGAGCCTCGGCTTCCCGCCCCGGTTGTCCATCGAGGGATCGCTCGGCGGCCTCGCGGACGGACTGGAGGCCGACATCGTCGCGGTGGTGCGCGAGGGCCTGTCCAACATCGCCCGCCACGCCCATGCCAGCAAGGCCAGTGTGGACATCACCGCCGGCGACCGAATCTGCATCGTGGTCACCGACGACGGCGTCGGGGCCGACCCGGGCCTGGCCCGCAGCGGACTGGTCAACCTCGGCTCACGTGCCGCCGCACGCTCGGGGACCTTCGACGTGCGCCGGGGCGAACCGCGCGGCACTGTGCTCAGCTGGGAGGTGCCGCGTGAGACGCGAGGATGAGGAACGGCATACCGAGGTGGGGAACGGGCACGTGGGAAGCGTGCCCTGGCAGCGGACACGAGGCGAGGAGAAGTCATGACGCTCAAGGTCTTCCTGCTCGACGACCACGAAGTGGTGCGGCGGGGTTTGCGCGAGCTGCTGGAGTCGACCGGCGACATCGAGGTCGTCGGGGAGTCGGGGTCGGCCAAGGAGGCGGCCCGCCGCATCCCGGCGCTCCGGCCCGACGTGGCGATCTTCGACGCGCGGCTGCCGGACGGGTCGGGCATCGACGCCTGCCGGGACGTGCGCTCGGTCGACCCGTCGATCAAGGGCCTGGTCCTCACCTCGTATGACGACGAGCGGGCACTGTCGGCGGCCGTGCTGGCGGGTGCCTCCGGCTACCTGCTCAAGGACATCAAGGGCAACGGCCTGATCGAGGCGATCCGCGAGGTCGCCGGCGGAAAGAACCTGCTCGACGGGGAACGAGCCGAGGAGCTGCGGCAGAGCTGGGGCACGCAGACCGAGGACACCGATCCGCGGGTGAAGACGCTCACTCCGCAGGAGCGGCGGATCCTGGACCTCATCGCGGCCGGGCTGACCAACCGGCAGATCGGCAAGCGCATGTCCCTGGCGGAGAAGACGGTCAAGAACTACGTCACCTCCGTGCTGGGCAAGCTGGGCATGGAGAGCCGCACCCAGGCCGCGGTGTTCGCTGCGACTCGGCACCCGGACGGCCACGAGCGGTGATTTTGCACTGAGTGCAACTTTGCAGATACGCTGCCGTTGATGGAGACGGTCGGGCGGCGCGAGCGGAAGAAGAACCAGACGCGGCGGGCCCTGCGCGAGGCCGCGGTCGAACTCGTCGAGCGGCACGGCTTCGAGCACGTCACGATCGAGCAGGTCACCGACGCGGTCGACGTCTCGCCGCGCACCTTCTTCAACTACTACGCCTCCAAGGAGGAGGCCCTCACCGCCGCGGACCCGGAGCGGGTCGCAGGCATGCGCGCGGTCCTGGCGCAGCGGCCGGCTGAGGAGCCCGCGCTCGAGGCGTTGCGCCGCGCCGTGCTCACCAGCGCCGCCGCCCTCGCCGAAGAGCAGGTGCCGTGGCAACGGCGGCTGGCGATCATCCGCGCTGACCCCCGGCTGCTGGCCGCCCTCGCCCGGAGCTGGTGGGTCATCGAGCGAGAGCTGGCCGAGGGGCTCGCCGAGCGGCTGGATACGGAGCCCCACGACCTCGTGCCCGGCGTGTTGGCGACCTCGGCGGTGGCCGCCCTGCGCGTCGCCATCTCCCGCTGGGACGACACCTCCCGGTCCCTGCCGGAACTCGTCAACGACGCGTTCGACGTGCTGGCCGGGGCCGGCGCCCGATGAGGCGCGGTAGCGCGCCGTGGACCGTGCTCTGGGACGCCCTGCGCGACCTCAAGGACCGGTTCCTGGCCTCCGACCCCGGGCTCACCCGGCTGCGCATGGCCACGCGAGCAGCCGTGGCCGTGGCGTCCGCCCTGGCCGTGGAGCTCGGCTTCGCCACGCTGACCGGGCAGAGCGCGCTTGCGGCCATGCTCATCGGCACCGTCGTGGCGATGATGGGCTCGATGGCCCTGACCGAGTCGACGGTGAGGGGCAAGGCGCTCACCGCCGCCTTCATGCCGGTGGCGGTGGCGTGCGGGTTGGTGCCGGGCACCCTGGCCGAGGCGCACCACGAGCTCACCCTCGTCGTCTTCGTCGCCGTCATGTTCGTGGCGGTGCTCGTGCGGCGCTTCGGGATCCGCTACTTCTTCTACGGCTTCATGGCCTGGATGGGCTACTTCTTCGCGATTTTCCTCCAGGGCGGTTGGGCCGTGTTGCCGACGCTGGTCGAGGCGGTCGTCGTCTCGGCAGCGTGGGTGCTGCTGCTGAACCTCACCGTGCTGCGGGACCGCCCCGACGTCACCCTGCGCCGGACCCTGTCCGCCTTCTGGATCCGCGGCGGCCAGGTCGCGGACGCCGCGGCGGAGGTCCTCGACGACCCAGACAGCCCGCGCGACCGTCGCCGGCTGCACCGTGCCCTGGTGCGGGTGTCCGAGACGGCCCTGCTCGTCGACGGCCACCTCGGGGACGCGGGCCACGGCCCGCAGGGGCAGTCGGCAGCGGACGTGCGCGGGTGGGTCGTGGACGCCGAGCTGGGCTTCGACTCACTCGCGACCGCCACCGTGCGCCTGGCCCAGCGGCAGGCGGCCCTGCACCCGACCGTCCTCGCGACCCTCTCCCGGGTGCTGCGCGCCGTCGGCGACGGCGACCTGGACCGCGCCCTCCGTCTCGGCGCACCGGTGCGGGACCTCGGACGCCCGCCCGCGGTGCACGAGCTCGTCGTCGCCCTCGAGGACCTCGCCCGCACGAGGGACAGCTGGCAGCGCCTGCCGACCGGCGTCGAGGACGACGAGACCGGCTTCGAGCCGGCGGTGAACCTCTTCGGTGGGAACCTGCCCGGCAGTATGGCGGTCGCCTCCACCATGATCGAGGACCGGCAGGGGAGGACCCGCCACCCGTTGCTGCGGCTCGACCTCATCACCCGGCAGGCAGTGCAGGTCGCCATCGCCGCAGCGCTCGCGATCGTGGTCGGCTCGGTGATCGACCAGCGGCGGTACTACTGGGCGGTGATCGCGGCCTTCGTCGCCTTCACCGGCACCTCCACCTTCGCCGAGACGCTACGCAAGTCCGTCGGTCGGCTGGTCGGCACCCTCGTCGGTCTCGTCGCCGCGATCGTCCTCGCCGACGCCACCGCCGGTCACGCCGGCATCGCGCTCGCCCTGGTCGTGGCGAGCATCTTCTGCGGCTTCTACCTCCAGCGGATCTCCTACGGCGCCATGATCTTCTTCATCACGATCATGCTGGGCCAGCTCTACTCGCTGCTGCACAGGTTCAGCGCCGGCCTGATGGTCCTGCGACTGGCGGAGACCGCCGTGGGAGCCCTCATCGGGGTGGCGGTCTCACTGCTGGTGCTGCCGACCGGCACCCGTGCCACGGCACGCACGGCGCGCAACGCCTTCCTCGGTCAGGTCGCCGACCTGCTCGACGGCGTGACAGATCAGCTCGACGTCGTGGCGTCGGGGCGGGTTGCCGACCACGTGGGACTCGCCGGTCGGGCCCGGGAGATGGACGGCGCGCTGCGGCAGTACCTCAACACCGTCCGTCCGCTCACCTGGGGCTCCATGCTCCGGCACGACACCAGCCTGCTCCACCGGCGAGGGATGTTCTTCGCCCGGATCGCCGGCGACGCCAAGCACCTGGTGCGGCTGCTCCGGCTCCGCGGCGCCGACGATGTCGACGCCAGTGCCGCAGCCGTGGCCGCCCTGGCCCGCGCCCTGCGCGAGCTGTCCGTCGCCGGCCCGTTCCACGTCACCGACCGGGCCCGGCAGGAGCTGGACGAGGGCAAGCAGGCGCTGGACGGCATACCGCCATCGCCGGTGCGTGACCGGCTCGACCACCTGCACACGGTGCTGGACCGGCTGATGGACCCCGTGCCGGAGGTCGACCTCAGCCGTCGGGGAGAGCGACCGGAACGCCCGGCGCCCCGGCCGGTGGCGCACTGACGAGCGCCACGCAGTCGGGTCCGGCCCCCGGTCCGAACCCGGCCCGCCGGATCAGCCGGCCGCGCCCGGAGCGGTGTCCCCCTCGGACGGTGGCAACTGCTCCTCGTGCTGCTCGGCCAGACGCCGGCCCACCTCGGTCGAGGCGATCGAGGTGGCGATGCCGAGCGCGAGCGCGCCGATCGCCCACCGGGTGCCGCGCTGGTCGATGCCGAGGGCGTGGTCCAGGGACAGCTCACCGGGGCCGGCCTCGGCCAGCGCTGCGAGCGCCGCGATGATCACGAGGTTGTACTCGTAACCGCCGGAGGCGTTCCAGACCCCCTGGGGCCAGTGAACCTTCCGGATCGCCGTGGTCATCACGCCGATCAGGCCGGAGGCGCCGAGCGGCGTCGCGAGCCCCGCCGCCACGAGGGCACCGGCTCCCGCCTCGGTGGCGCCGGCGACCAGGGAGTTGATCCGTGGTGGGTGCATCTTCAGTGACGTCATCATCTGGTCCGTGCCCTCGAGCCCCGGGCCGCCGAACCAGCCCATGAGCTTTTGCATGCCGTGACCGATGAACAACCCGCCGATCGTGACGCGACCGATGAACCGAGCAATCTGCATGAGGGGCTCCTTCCTCAGGTCTGTCCCTACCCCACGAAGTTGAAGGAAGAACGAGTCGACGTCAAACGGAAGGCTCCGGATCCGGCAGTTCCGTCAGGACGAGGGCCCCGGCTGCTCGGCGAGCAGGGAGTCGTAGCGGTGCAGCGTTCCCGCGGTCGCGTTCGTGATGTGCGCCTTCATTTGTTGGCCCGCCTCCGTGGCCTTCCGCTGCACCAGGGCGGCCACGATGGCCCGGTGCTCCGCGGTGGAGCGCTCGTGCTCGCGGACGAGGCTCATCGCCTGGTAGGGGATGCGGTCCCAGAGCCGTTCGATGAACTCCAGCAGGTACTGCGACCCGGCAGCGGCGTAGATCTGGTGGTGCAGTGTCGCGTTCAGGCTGGGCAGCTCGTCATACCGGCCCTCGTCGACTGCCTCGTCGAAGGACCGCATGACCTGGCTGATGTCGGCGAGCTGCACGTCTGTTGCTCGGCGGGCGGCCCACTCACAGGCCAACGGTTCCAGCACCTGTCGCAGCTGGAAGATCTCCTCGATCCCTTCCCGACTGAGGGAGGCGACGCGAGCGCCGCGGTGCGGGTCGTGGCTGACGAGTCCTTGGGTCTGCAACAGCCCCAGCGCCTCGCGGACGGGAGTCAGGCTCATCCCCAGGTCGTCGGCCAGCTGGTGCAGCCGCAACCGGGAGCCGGGCGTGAGCCGCCCGTCGAGGATCGCCTCGCGCAGTGCGGCGTAGGCCGCCTCGCCCTTGGTCTGGACGGGCGGACGGTGGAGCGTCACGCACGGATGGTAACGGAATCATCTCCGTCGTTGACATTTGACAAAATATTTCCCTAACGTGACGCGAGTCACTCAGCCATCCCTGGCCCTGAGGAGCTCACCGACGCATGTCGACCGTCCGATCGATCCCCGCGCCGCAGGCGCAGGCTGCTGCCCGACGCACCTGGTCGGATGAGCTGGGACGGACCTGCTTGTATGCCGTGCCGGAGGACCCTCGCTTCTCCTACTGCATGGTCGTTCCCCACGGGCTCCACCGTGCTGCGGGCGGCCGGATCCCGCTGGTCGTGGCCGTGCACGGCACCGAACGGGACGCCACCGGGATGCGCGACGCGCTCACCCCGTGGGCGACCGCTCATGACGTGGCGGTTCTCGCCCCCCTCTTTCCGGCCGGGGTGGGCGAGGACGGTGACCCGGACGACGTCGATGCCTACAAGCTGCTGCGACTCGGCTCGCTGCCCTTCGACGACGTCCTGATGGCGATGGTGCGGGACGCCACCATGCGGATCGGCCCGGTGGGGGAGCGGCTGCACCTCGTGGGCTTTTCCGGCGGGGCCCAGTTCGTGCTGCGGTTCACCTACCTGCACCCTGAGCGCGTCGCATCCGCATCCGTCGCAGCGCCGGGTCGCGTCACCCTGCTCGACGCGGATCTCGACTGGTGGCAGGGCACGCGCGACGTCGCGACCATCACCGGCCGGGCCGTCGACCTGGAGCAGCTCCGGTGCGTCACCCTCCAGCTCGTCGTGGGGGCACGCGACGACGACCCGCACTCCCCGCGCACCCAGCGAGCGCGCCTGCTGTACGACAACCTGCGCGGGCACGCCCTCGACGTGCACCTCGACGTCGTCCCCGGCGCCCGGCATGACCTCACACCTCTTGTTCCGGCGATCACCGAGTTCCTCGGTGACCTGCTCTCACCCCCAGGAAGGAATGTGGAATGTCATCCCAGTCAATGAACGAGAACGGCCCTTTCCGCCTCCCCGAGGTCGACCGTCGCGTCTTCTTGCGTGGTGCCCTGGCCGCGGGAGCCTCCCTGTCCGCCGCCGGACTGCTGGCCGCGTGTGGCGGCGGCGGATCCACCTCCGCGCAGACCGGCGCCGGCGCCGGGGGCGGGAGCAGCGCGACGGTGTCCAAAGGCTTTCCGTCGTACTACCCCAAGGACTACCAGTCCATCGTGGACGCGGCCAAGAAGGAGAACGGCCTGACCATCTACTCCAACATGGCGGAGTACAACTGGCAGCCGATCATCGACGCGTTCAAGCAGAAGTACCCGTTTGTCGGTGACATCTCCACGAACAACCTGGACAGCGCGGAGGTGTTCCAGCGCTACTACGCCGAGTCCTCGAGCGGGAAGTCGGCGGCATCGTTCATGGTGTCGGGCGACCCGACCAGTTGGATCGAGTTCATCAAGAAGCACCAGGCGGCTGCGGACTACACGTCGCCGGAGCTGCCGAAGCTGCCGGACTTCGCGGCGCCGCTGCCGAACCTCTACACCTTCTCCACGGACCCGATCCTGCTGGCCTACAACAAGGCGCTCCTCAAGGAGAACGAGCGGCCGAAGGGGATGAAGGACCTCGCCGCGATGGTGAAGAAGGATCCCAGCCGGTTCCAGCACAAGCTGACCACGTATGACGTGCAGAACAGCTTCGGTTTCGCCATCGAGTACGTCTGGTCCCAGAAGTATGACGGCGCGTGGGACCTGCTCGACACCATCCTGCCGATGGTGCGCCCGGAGCAGTCCTCGGGGCCGATGGTGGACAAGATCAACTCGGGGGAGTACCTGGCCGGGTTCTTCATGTCCAGCACGGTGGTGCTGCCGCAGGCCGAGAAGAGCGGTGCGATCCTCGGCTGGAACTACATCGCCGACGGCACCCCGATGATGTTCCGCGGGATGGGCATCCCCAAGACGGCACCGCAGATGGCGACGGCCAAGCTGATGCTCGACTTCCTCCTGTCCCACGATGGCCAGATCGCCATCTACAAGGGTGGGTTCACTCCCTTCCGGAAGGACCTGACCAAGGACGAGGCGCCGCGAAGCTACTCCGCTATCGCGCAGGAGGTCGGCAAGGACAACCTCATCAACGTCGGCTATGAGGAGATCTCGACGGCGCAGAACAAGGCCTTCGTGTCCAAGTGGAACGGAGCGATGAAGGCCTGATGACCATGCACGCGGCCGGGTCGCTCCGGCCTCCGCGGTACCGCCGGTTCCTGGGGCGGGGACGCGAGACCTGGATCCAGTACGGGGTCTTCCTCGTCGTGGCGGTCCTCGTCCTCGCGCCCCTGCTCCCGACGCTGTACCAGTCGTTGGTCGACCGCGCGCTCTACGAACCGGGCCGGCTGCTGACCTGGCAGAACTACGCCCACCTCTTCACCCAGGCTGGCTTCGGGAAGGTCGTCCTGAACAGCCTCTACTTCGCCGTCCTGACGACCGTCTTCGCGGTCGTCCTCTCGGTGCTGCTGGCGGTGCTCCTGGTGCGCACCCGCGTGCCGGGCGGCCGCGCGATGGGCGCGATGCTGCTGTGGCCGATCTACATCTCCCCGCTGGTGCTCGCGTTCGGGTGGATCATCATGTACGGCCCGGCCGGGTTCGTCAGCGTGGGGGTGGAGCGGGTCATCGGGACCGTCCCGTGGCAGCTCTACAGCATCCCCGGGATGGCGCTGACCGAGGCGGTCGCGCTCGTGCCGATCGGGTACCTCTACTGTTCCGGCGCGTTGCGACTGTCCGACCCCTCTCTCGAGAATGCCGCCCGCACCTGCGGGGCCGGGCCACTGCGCATCCTGTGGTCGGTGGTGCTGCCGATGATGCGTCCGCCCATCCTCTACAGCGCACTGCTCATCTTCTCGACGTCCCTGGAGACGCTGAGCGTGCCCCTGCTGTTCGGGCGACCCGTGGGCATCGACCTGTTCGCCAGCTTCATCTACATCCACGGACTGGCGCAGTCGAACCCCGACTACGGGCTCGTCGCGGCTGCCTCCGTCGTCACCCTCGTGGTCATGGGCATCCTCGTCACGGTGCAGGCGCTGGCCCTGCGCAACGCCCAACGCTTCATCGCCGTGCGCGGCAAGGCGTCACGGCCCCGGCTGTTCGAACTGGGCAAGCTGCGGTGGATCGGCTTCGCCTTCGTGTTCCTCTACCTCGTGCTGGGTCCACTGCTGCCGCTCCTGGGGCTGCTGGCCCGGGCGTTCACGCAGATCCTCACCCCGCTGGTCAACCCGCTCCGGCTGCTGACCACGGACAACTTCCACCTGGTGTTCTCCTACCCCGCCTACGTGCAGTCGATCTGGAACAGCGTGGTCGTCGCGTTGGTCGGCGCCGTCGCGACGACGCTGCTGGTGTCGGTGGCGGTGCTGGTCGCCCGGCGGTCCGGCTTCCGGTTCGCACGCCCCCTGGAGTTCACCTCGTTGGCACCGCAGGTGATCCCGGGCATCATCCTCGGCATCGGCTTCTTCTGGGCGTTCGCGCTCATCGGCCCGCTGAACTGGATCAACGGCACCCTGCTGGCGCTCATCATCGCCTTCGGGGTCCGGTCCTTCCCCGCAGCGTTCGGCGCCATCGCCCCGATCGTGATGCAGATCGGGGACGAGCTCGACCAGGCCGCGAGGTCGATGGGTGCGGACTGGTGGAAGACGTTCAGCCGCATCCTGTTCCGCCTGATCATGCCGGGCCTGCTGTCCGGGTTCGTCCTGCTGTTCGTGCAGATGATCAAGGAGTTCACGCCGGCGGTCTTCCTGGCCAACGCGCACTCCCAGGTGATCGGCACCACGATGCTGCAGCTGTGGCTCAACGGAAACACCGGCGCCGTGGCGGCGCTGTCCTGCATCCAGATCGCCATCACCGCGGTCTTCGTCTTCCTCGCCGGAAAGGTCTTCAAGGTGCGCTCCCATGCCTGATCTGATCGTCGAAGGGCTCTCCAAGCGGTTCGGGGAGCAGCAGGCGCTCGACAACGTCTCCTTCACCGTCGGCGACGGGGAGTTCTTCACGTTGCTCGGGCCCAGCGGGTGTGGGAAGTCGACGACGCTCATGAGCATCGCCGGGCTGGAAACCCCCGACACCGGCAGCATCCGCGTCGGTGACCACGTCTTCGTGGACGCCGACCACGGCACGTTCCTCACCCCGGAGGAACGCAACCTCGGCATGGTCTTCCAGTCCTACGCGCTGTGGCCGCACATGACGGTCGAGGCGAACCTCGCGATGCCGCTGAAGCTGCGCAAGGTCAAGGGCAAGGAGCAGACCCGGCTCATCGACGACGCCCTCGACCAGGTCGGGCTGCTGCCCTACAAGAAGCGGTACCCGCACCAGCTCTCCGGTGGGCAGCAGCAGCGGGTGGCGCTGGCCCGGGCCCTGGTCTACTCACCCACGGTGCTGCTCCTGGACGAGCCCTTGTCCAACCTCGACGCCAAGCTCCGCGACCGGGCCAGGGCATGGCTGAAGGACCTGCAGAAGACCGTGGGCATCACGACCGTCTACGTGACCCACGACCAGCTCGAGGCACTGTCGTTGTCCGACCGGCTCGCGGTCATGAGTGAGGGGCGCATGCTACAGGTCGCCGCTCCGAAGGAGGTTTACCACGACCCGAGCAATGCCGAGGTGGCCGACTTCATCGGACGCTGCAGCTTCCTGTCGGCCACGGTGGTCGAGCAGGAGGAGAGCGGGCTCACCAGGGTGCAGCTGGACGGCGGCGGTCAGCTGCGCGTGACGGCGCACGGGCGGTGGGCTGCGGGACAGCAGGTCAGCGTCGGGATCCGGTCGGAGCGGATGGAGGTGACTCCACCGCGCTCCGACGTCACGGCCGACAGCGTCAACGCGATCCCGGCGGAGCTGCGGAAGGCCTCCTTCGTCGGCGCGCGGTACGAGTACGAGCTCGTTGCCGGAGACCAGCTCGTCTTCGCCGAGAGCGATCGGGAGGTGAGCGAACGAAAGGTGTGGCTGCTGGTGCCGGAGGATGCGGCCTACGTCTTCTCCCGGAGCGACGCCGCCCAGGCGGAGGTCCCGTTGGCGGAGGTGGACGCATGACAGGCCCGCTCGGGGGCATCCGGGTGCTCGACCTCTCCCGTCTGGTCGCCGGCAACCAGCTCACGCTCCTGCTCGCCGACTTCGGCGCGGACGTGGTGAAGATCGAGCGGCCCGGCACCGGTGACACCCTGCGGCACTGGCGCGAGGACGGCGAGGGCCTCTTCTGGCAGGTGTACGCGCGCAACAAGCGCAGTGTCGCCCTCGACCTCAAGCACCCCGACGGACACGACCTGTTGCTGCGCCTCGTGGCGACGGCGGACGTCCTGGTGGAGAGCTTCCGACCGGGCACGCTCGAGCGGATGGGGCTGGGCACGGCGGTCCTGCACGAGGCCAACCCCCGCCTCGTCGTCACGCGCATCTCGGGGTGGGGGCAGACCGGGTCGATGTCCGCCCAGCCCGGATTCGGCACCCTGATCGAGGCGATGTCAGGGCTGGCCGCGTGGAACGGGTTCCCCGACCGGGAGCCGGTCCTCCCCCCGGGCGCGATGGCGGACATGGTGGCCGGAACCTTCGGCGCCTTCGCGGTGCTCGCCGCCCTGCGGCACGCAGAGACCACCGGTGAGGGGCAGGTGATCGACCTGTCCCTCTTCGAGCCGCTCTTCTCCGTCCTCGGGCCGATGGCGGCCGTCTACCGGCACACCGGCCGGGTCCCGCAGCGCACCGGGAGCCGGTCGCAGTCCAGCTCCCCCCGGAACGTGTACCGCACCAAGGACGACGGGTGGCTGGCGCTGTCGGGATCCACGCAGACCATGGCCGAGCGCCTCTTCACCGCGATCGGGCGCGCGGACCTGCTCGACGACCCTCGGTTCGCCGACAACAGCGCCCGGTTGCAGCACCTCGATGAGCTCGACGAGGTCCTCGGCGGCTACTTCGGCGAGCGCACGCTGGAGGAGAACCTCACGCAGATGCGCGCTGCGGGGGTCACGGTGGCGCCCGTGATGGACATCGCGGGGCTGCTCGAGACGGACTTCTTCGCCACCCGCGGCGTAGTGGTCGAAGGCGCGGGCAACCCGGGAGCCGGGGGCGTCGCCATGCACCAGGTGGTGCCGCGGTTGAGCGCCTCCCCGGGCGCCATCCGCTCTCCCGCCCCGGAACTGGGCGGTGACACCGACGACGTCGTCGGCGAGGTGGTCGATGCCGAGGAGCTCGAGCGCCTCCGCGAGAAGGGAGTGGTGCAGTGACCCAGCACCGTGCCGAGGAGGCGCCGCTCTGGCGGTCGCTGCTCTATGTCCCGGTCACGTCCCGCCGATTCCTGGACAAGGCCCACACCCGGGGCGCCGACGCCATCCAGCTCGACCTCGAGGACGCGGTCGCCGAGAGCGAGAAGGAGGCCGCACGCCGGCTGCTTCCGGCCGCGGTGGACCAGCTGGTCGGACACGGCGTGGACGTCGTGGTGCGGGTCAACCGGCCATGGCGGCACGTCGTCCGCGACCTCGAGGTCGCGGTGCGTCCGGGCGTGCGGGGGCTTGCCCTCCCCAAGCTCGGGAGCGCCGAGCACGTGCAGATGCTCGATGAGGTGATCACCGAGCTGGAAGCGGAGGCGGGACTGGCGGCGGGCACAGTGCGCCTCATCGCCATGGTCGAGACCACCAGCGGCTTCTTCCGGCTCCGCGAGATCGCGGCCGCGAGCCCTCGCATCGCCTACCTCACCCTGGGGACCGAGGACTTCGCCACCTCGGCCGGCATCGCGCCCGAGCCCGAGCTGGTCGTGGGGCCCAAGCAGGCCACCGTCTTCGCGGCCCGCGCCGCTGGCGTCCGTCCCATCGGGTTGGTGGGGTCCATTGCGAACTACCGCGACCAGGACGCGTTCCGTCGCGTGTGCCGTCGCTCCCGTCAGGTGGGGCTCGTGGGTGCCAGCGCGGTGCACCCCCTGCAGGTGCCGATCATCAACGAGGAGTTCTCCCCGAGCGACGAGGAACTGGACCGGGCCCGGCGGATGGTGGCGGCCTACGACGCGGCGCTGGCCGGGGGGGACGGTGCCGTCGAGTTCGAGGGCGGAATGATCGACGAGCCGGTCGTCGAGCGCTCGCGTCAGCTCCTGCGGCTGTGGTCCGTGGGTGCTCCACGCTGACTCTTCCAGCCCCTCTTCCAGCGCCTCTTCCAGCCCCCCTTCCAGTCACTGAGACAGGCCGGGACTCATCGCCCACCGGGCGACCCCGTGCGTGCTACGGTTCGTGACGGTTGCAGTTGCAGTTCCTCGCAGGACGAAGAAGTGCCCGCTCGCGAGCGGGCTCGATTCATGATGTGGGCATGTCCCGCTGTATGGGGGGAATGCGGCAGCCCTGGAGCCCACGAGGTGTGGGTCTCCACCGCCACGAAAGAAAGTTGTATCCCCCATGGCACAGGGCACCGTTAAGTGGTTCAACGCTGAGAAGGGCTTTGGCTTCATCGCCCAGGACGGCGGCGGTCCGGACGTCTTCGTTCACTACTCGGCCATTCAGTCGAACGGCTACCGCACCCTCGACGAGGCGCAGCGCGTCGAGTTCGAGGTCACGCAGAGCCCCAAGGGGCCGCAGGCCGACGCGGTCCGTCCGCTCTGACCAGAGTCTGAGGACAGCGTGATCGCACCCTGATCACGGCTGACGAAGCGGGCCCCCGGAGCTCCTGCTCCGGGGGCCCGCTGCTGTCTGCTCAGCGGTATCTGTTCAGTGCTGGAGCTGGGTGAGGAAGTCCTTGGCGATCGGGCCCGCGGTCACCTCACCGCTCTTGCCCTTCTCGACGAGGACACCGAAGGCCACGTCGCCCTGCCAGCCGACCATCCACGCGTGCGGGTGGGTGCCCGAGTGCTCCGCCGTGCCGGTCTTCGCGTGCACCGGCGGGCCGGGGACCCCCTGCAGCGGCTGACCGGTGCCCTTCTCGACCACGAGCCGCATCAGCTGCTGCAGCTCCTGGCCGGCCGGCTGCTGCAAGGCCTCCCGTTTGGACGTCAGCCCCTGCGGCTTCGGGTTCACCACGAGCGAGGGCGGCAGGTAGGCGCCGCGTGCCACCGACCCGGCCATGACCGCCATCGCGGCCGGAGAGGCAAGGGTCCGCGCCTGGCCGAACGCCGAGGCCGCCTTGTCCGTGGCGCCGTTCGCCACCGGCACCGAACCGGTGAACGTGCCGTCCACGCCCAGGTGCCAGTCGCGTCCGATGCCGAGGGCCAGGGCAGCCTGGTGCAGGTCGGCGTCCCCCATGGTCGTCGACACGTCCGCGAAGGCGGTGTTGCACGAGTGGGCGAAGTCCATCGCGAACGAGATGGGGCCGAACGCCTCGTTGGCGTAGTTGGTGATCCGCAGCCCGTCGATCGTCGTGGCAGCGGGGCAGTTCACCGTCTTCTGCGGGTCCAGCCCGTGGCTCAACACGCTGTATGCCGTCGCCACCTTCAGCGTCGAACCGGGCTGGAACTGCCCCTTCAGGGCCCGATCCGCCCCGAACGCAGGCGAGTTCGCCACCGCCAACAGGGCGCCGGTCTTGACGTCGACGGCCACGAGCGCCGAGGGGGAGTTCGTGCTCGCATCGGCCAGCGCCTTCTCGGCCGCCTCCTGGACCTTCGTGCGCAGCGTGAGCTTCAGCGGCTTGCCGTTGACCGGCTTGCGCTGGAAGAGCACGGTTTCGCCCTGCTTCGACCCCGAGGAGCCACCGGTGGCGGTGATGGTCAGCCCCGGCTTGCCAGCCAGCCACGCGTCGTACTGTGCCTGCAGGCCGCTGGTGCCGGCGTAGTCCCCGGCCTGGTAGCGGCCGTTGCTGTGATCGACGATCTCCTTCGTGACCGGCCCCACCGTGCCGAGCAGCGGCTGGCCGAACTCTCGGGTCTGCGCGAGCGGCTGCTGCCGCTCGGTGACGACGACGCCGGGGATGCCGGACAGTCGCCCCTTGCGCGGGGCGAAGTCGCTGTCGCGGTAGGTGATGACCGGGATCGGCGCCTTGGAGCCGGACTTCTTGGCCTCGTGCAGCTTGGCCACGAGCGAGCCGGCCGGGAACCCGACCACCTGCTCGAGCGCGGAGACGGTCTGGTCGGTGGACCGGACCGGGTCGATCGCGATGTCGTGCACGGTCTGGTCGGCCATCAGCGCGGCGCCGGTGCCGTCGAGGATGGCGCCGCGCTTCGCGGCGACCTGCTGCACCGCGAACGTGCCGCCGCGGGGCAGCTTCGGGTGCCACAGCGAGTGCTGGCGGGCGTCGACGGCCCAGCCGCCCTGCTGCTTCACGAGCCGGACCGGGTCCTGGTAGCGCCACGTCGTCCCGCCGGACAATGTCCAGGCCACTGAGAGGGTGGCGGCCGCCGTGTCCCCGGTGCGGTGCACGTCGGCCACCGTCACGTGGACCGGGGCCTTGCCCAGTGCCGCGGTCGCGCTCGCGAAGTCCCGGGCGACCGCCTTCGGTGAGCGGTCGGCATACCGGGCCGAGGTGAGGGAGCGCGCGGACCAGGCCTTGGCGAAGGACGTGGCGGCCGACTGTGCGGCAGCATCGGCGGCCTGCGCGGCGTCCCGCTGCTGCTTCCACACCACGCCGCCCACGACCGCACCGGCCACGAGCACCGCGGCGACCCCTGCCGCCGTCGCCACTACCTTCTTTCGCACGCTGCCCATCCAACCTCATGACGACTCGGCATCGACTCACCGGGAGCCCTCCCCGGATCGTGTCCCGCGTGGCAGTCTCGGGTCATGGAGAGCACGATGCAGCCGACGCCCCTGCTGATCTCGCGGATCCTGGAGTTCGGCGCCCAGCAGCACGCCGACGCCGAGGCGGTCACCTGGACCGCGGACGGACCACGACGGACGTCCTACCGGCAGATCGGCGAGGACGCCGCCCGACTCGCGCACGCGCTGCGGGGCCTCGGGATCGAGGGTGACCGGCGGGTGGCCACGTTCATGTGGAACAACGCGGAGCACCTCACCGCCTACCTCGCGGTGCCGTCGATGGGTGCGGTGCTGCACGCGCTCAACATCCGGCTGCCCCCGGAGCAGATCATCTACATCACCGGACACGCCGGCAACGAGGTCGTCGTCGTCGACAACACACTGGCCGGCCCGTTCAGCCAACTGCTGCCGCACCTGACCACGTTGCGGCACGTCATCGTCAACGGCCCCGTGTCGGACGAGGTCCGCGAGGCGTTGGCAGCGCCCGCGCACATCGAGGGCGTGCACGACTGGACCGCGCTTCTGGCCGACCAGCCGGACACCTTCGACTGGCCCGAGCTCGACGAGCACAGCGCCTCGTCGATGTGCTACACCTCCGGCACCACCGGGCACCCGAAGGGCGTCGCCTACTCCCACCGCTCCAACTACCTGCACACGATGGAGGCCCGGAACGCCTTCAACTTCCAGGAGGGCGACCGGATGCTGGCGGTGGTCCCGCTGTTCCACGCGAACGCCTGGGGACTGCCGTACGCCGCGCTCATGGGTGGTTCGTCTCTCATCCTGCCCGACCGGTTCCTCCAGGCCGAGCCGCTGGCGCGGATGATCGAGTCCGAGAAGGTCACCCTGGGTGCCGCGGTGCCGACCATCTGGAGCGACCTGCTGCGCTACCTGGACACCCACGAGGTCGACACCTCGACCCTGCGGCGGGTGACCATCGGCGGGTCGGCCTGTCCCCGCTCGCTGATGGAGGGGATGGAGCAGCGGCACCAGATCGAGGTCGTGCACGCCTGGGGGATGACCGAGACCTCTCCGCTGGGCTCGGTGGCGATCCCGCCCGCCGGCCTCGAGGGCGAGGAGCTGTGGCGCTACAAGACCAGCCAGGGGCGCCTGCCCGCCGGGGTGGAGGGCCGGTTGATGGGTCCGGACGGCAACGAGCAGCCCTGGGACGGCAAGAGTGTCGGTGAGCTCGAGGTCCGCGGCCCGTGGATCGCCGCGTCCTACTACGCCAACGGACAGGAGAGCGACGCCGAGCGCGCCGAGATGGCGAGCCGCTTCCACGACGGCTGGCTGCGCACCGGGGACGTCGGCACGCTGACCCCCGACGGCTTCCTCACCCTCACCGACCGGGCCAAGGACGTCATCAAGTCCGGTGGCGAGTGGATCTCGTCGGTGGCCCTGGAGAACGCCCTCATGGCGCACCCGGAGGTCCTCGAGGCGTCCGTGGTCGGGGTGCCGGACGACCGGTGGGGCGAGCGGCCGCTGGCCACGGTCGTGCGCGCCGAGGGTTCGACCGTCGACGCCGAGGTGCTGCGGTCCTACCTCGAGGGCAAGGTCGCGCACTGGCAGGTCCCGGAGCGCTGGGCGTTCATCGACGAGGTGCCCAAGACGAGCGTGGGCAAGTTCGACAAGAAGGTCCTGCGCCGGCGCTATGCCGACGGGGAGCTCGCCGTCGAGCTGGCCTGACCGCCGGCGAGCCGGACCTCAGGCCCTGACCCGAGACCCGCCCAGCAGGCCCGGGACCCGCTCAGCAGGCCTGCTTGACGTTCACCGCGCTGCCGGCGTCCTGGCTCGGGCCGGGGGAGGGCGTCGTGCCGGACGGGCTCGGCGAGTGGCTCGGCTTCGGCGTGCCGTGGCTCTTGCTGGGGGCGGGCTTCGGCGGCTGCAGGGCCCGCTTGACCAGCTGGCGCATCTTGGCGAAGTCGGGGTGCACCACGTTGGTGTTGTCGGGAGTGAACGCCAGGCTGCGGATCTCGCCCTTCTGGATCCGCTGGACCAGCGTCACCCAGGCCGGCAGCTCGTTCGTGGGGATGTCGGTCTGGATGTTGTCCTTGGCGACCTGGGCCAGCTGCGGGTACTTCTGCAGCATGGAGACCGGGTTCACCTGGTCCAACAGCGCGCCGACCATGCAGCGCTGCCGGCGCATCCGGCTGAAGTCGTCGGTGGTGGCACGGGACCGGGCATACCAGAGCGCCTGGTAGCCGGTGAGGTGCTGCACGCCCGGGTTGATCCAGCCCTTGATGCTGCCCGGCACGATGTAGCCGTTCTTGGCGACGCCACCGATGGGCAGCCGCTCCTTGACGTCGATCGTCACGCCGCCCATCGCGTCGACCAGCTCGGTGAACCCGTGCAGGTCGATGATGGTGGTGTAGTCGATCCGCAGGCCGAGAACCTTCTCCAGCACCTGCTGGGTGGTGAGCAGCCCCGGGTTCTTCACCGACGCGGGGAAGAGGTCCTTGTGCTGGTCGGCCAAGGTCCAGACGGCGTTCATCAGGCACTGGTCCCCACAGTTGTAGCCCTGTGGGTAGAGCTTGTGCAGCGGGTTGTCCTTGGGGAACGGCACGTTCTCGAGGTTGCGGGGGACGCTGAACAGCACCGCGTCACCGGTGTGGGTGTCGACGCTCGCGACGATCATGGAGTCGGTGCGCACCCCGGTGCGGTCCTTGCCCGCGTCGGAGCCCAGCAGCAGCACGTTGACGCGCGTGGTGTCGGCCCAGGGATCGGACTTGCTGGTGTCCGGCTTGGCGTAGGCGGTGTTCCCGCCTCCGCCGTCGGCGGCCTTGCCCTGGAAGACGGAGTGCACAACGTCACGCTGGATGCCGAGGTAGCGCACCGCCTGGATCGTCGGCGCGATCACCACCAGGCACAGGATCAGGGTGGACAGCCGCAGCACCCGGGTCTGCGGCATCGTCAGGGTGCCCGGGTCGGCCAGGTGGGCGGTCCACACGATCTGGGCGACCCAGACCAGCGCGACGATGACCACGGCGACGGTCAGGGCGACCAGGACGTTGGGGCGCACGGCGACGCTGAGGACCGCGCGGAGAGCGCCCTGGTGCCACACCCACGCCGCGATCGCCACCAGACCCGCGACGAACAGGCCCACCAGGGCCAGGCCGAGCACCCGCCCCCGCGTGAACGACAGGCCCGCACCCGGCACCACGGTCCCGAGGGCGGTGAGCCCGATCGCCCGGCCGACACCGTGCCGCCGGTGCTGCCGGCTCTCGACACGGCGACCCGACGCGTGGGCGCCAGCGTCGTCACGCGGCAGGTACGACATTCACGTCCTTCCTCACGGGGGCAGGGTGCATCCTCAAAGAGCGCGCACATCATGACAGGCAGGGCAGTCCTGTCCACTAGTCAGACGCGCGAACCGCCGAAAAGGTTCGCTGGTCCGTGCCGGTTTTGGCCAGCCGTGCGCCCGCCGGTACCCTAGCGGTCGCCACCCCATCCTCCTCGGTGCTCGGTCCTCGAGCGGCAGGGGGTCTGGGTCGGTGTGGAGGCGTCGCCTAGTCCGGTTTATGGCGCCCGCCTGCTAAGCGGGTTGAGGTCTTGAAGCCTCTCGCGGGTTCAAATCCCGCCGCCTCCGCCGCACCACGGCGACGTGCCCGGCATACCGTTCCTTCGGTATGCCGGGCACGCGCCGTCTCAGCCCCCGGAACCGTCCGCGGCGGTGACCGGAGTGCCGTCACCACGCTGGCATTCAGGCGCCGGCCGCGGCCCGTCGGGCGCGGTAGGCGGCGACGTGCGCCCGGTTGCCGCAGTTGCCGGTGTCGCAGTAGCGGCGGGAGCGGTTGCGGGAGAGGTCCACGAGCACGGCGTCGCAGTCGTCGGCGGCGCAGGTGCGCAGTCGGGCCAGGTCGTCGGAGCGGATGAGGTCGACGAAACCCATGGCCGCCTCCGCGCCGATCCGGTGGGCGAGCGGGTCGGAGGGCATCGAGGCGTGGATGTGCCAGTCCCAGTCCCCGTGCCGGGTCAGTCGGGGCGTGGAGGCCGTGCGCTGCAGCAGCTCGTTGGTCGCTGCCGCCGCGGCGTCGCGGTCCGGGGCCTCCCACACTGCCCGGATGCGCTCACGGACCCGGCGGACGGCGGCGAGCTCGGTGTCGGTGTGCTCCCGGCTGCCGGTGAAGGGGTTCTCCTCCAGCCAGTCCTCGAGCGCCGCCTGGTCGGTCAGCCGCTCCCGGCCTCCTCGGCGGGTGTTGACCAGGGACGCGGCGCTCGCCAGCGCCACCTCGGTGTCATGGGCAAAAAGCATGTTGACTCGTGACCTCCTCTGCCCGTACCGTCACGAGTGTAACGATCATTTGGTCATGACATCCGTGGGGCGCGAGCGGCAGGTTCCTCCTCCCCGTCGTGGCATGCAGCGGGCCGGCAGCCGGCGGCGCGAAAGAAGGAGGTGCGAGGTGAGCTCGGTCCGGGAGCGCGCCGCGGTCACGGCGACGGGTGTCCCCGCGGGCCGGACGGCCACCCTGGGGACCGCGCTGGCGCTGGCCTCGGCCATGACGTTCGGTCTGTCCGGACCAACCGCGAAGTCCTTGCTCGACGCGGGGTGGAGCCCACTGGCCGTGACGCTGCTGCGGATCGGCGGCGGTGCCCTCGTGCTCCTGGTCCCGGCGGTCGTGCTGCTGGTGCGGCAGGGCGGCCTGCGGCTGGCGGGCTGGCGCGCCACGGCGCTCTACGGCGTGATGTCCGTCGCGGGGGTCCAGCTCGGCTTCTACAACGCCGTCCAGACGCTGACCGTCGCGGTCGCGATGCTCGTCGAGTACCTCGGGCCGGTGCTGCTGCTGGGCTGGATCTGGCTGCGCACCGGGCGTCGCCCGGCGCCGACGTCCCTGGCCGGAGCCGGCGTGGCCCTGGTCGGCCTGGCCCTGGTGATCGACCTGACCGGCGGTGTCGCCGTGGACCCGATCGGGTTGGCCTGGGCCCTGTTCGCCGCCTGCTGCCTCGCGTCGTACTTCGCGCTGGCGGCCCGGACCGACGACCCGGTCCACCCTGTGGTGCTGGCCGGCGGCGGCTCGGCGGTCGGCGCCGTGGCGCTCGCACTCGTCGGGTCGCTGGGCCTGCTGCCGCTGCACCGCGGCGCCGGGGACGTGACCTTCGCCGGGATGCACACCTCGTGGGTGGTGCCCGCCCTGGTGGTCATCCTCGTGGCGACGGTGACCGCCTACCTCACCGGCATCGCGGCCGTACGCGCACTGGGGAGCCGGGTGTCGTCCTTCCTCGGCCTCACCGAGGCGCTGTTCGCCGTGGTGTTCGCGTGGCTGCTCCTCGGCGAACTGCCGCACCCGACCCAGCTGGCCGGTGGCGCGCTGATCATCGCCGGCATCGTCCTCGTCCGGCGGGACCGCACGACCCCCTGACGGTCGTCAGTGCAGGACGTGCAGGCGCACCGTCTCCGGCAGGTCCTGCAGGTTCCGGACCAGCTCCGGCGCGTAGTCGGCCACGATGTCGGTCAGCACGTAGCCGAGCTCCCCGCGGGTCCCGAGCAGCTGGCCCTCGACGTTGACCCCGTGGTCACCGAGGATCCCGTTGACCTTCGCGAGCACCCCCGGCACGTTGCGGTGCAGGTGCGCCATCCGGTGCGTGCCGTCGCGGCGGGCGAGCAGCAGCTCGGGCAGGTTCACCGACAGGGCGGTGCTGCCCTCGGAGCAGAAGTCGCGCAGCTTGCCGGCGACGAACTGCCCGATGTCGGTCTGCGCCTCCTCGGTGGAGCCGCCGACGTGCGGGGTGAGGATCACGTTGGGCATGCCGCGCAGCTCGGAGCGGAACTCGTCGCCCCGACCCGCCGGCTCCTCCGGGAACACGTCGATCGCGGCACCAGCGAGGTGACCGCTCTCCAGGTGCTCGCGCAAGGCGGCGTGGTCCACGACGAACCCGCGCGACAGGTTGAGGAACATGCTGCCCTGCGGCATGAGCGCGAACTCCCGCTCGCCGAACATGCCGCTGTTGCCGGGCCGGCCGTCGACGTGCAGCGTGACGATGTCGGACTCGGCCAGCAGCTCCTCGAGGCTGCCGCACTGCCGGGCGTTGCCCAGCGCGAGCCGGTCGAGGATGTCGTAGAACCGGACCTGCAGGCCGAGCGCCTCTGCCAGCACCGACAGCTGGGAGCCGATCTTGCCGTAGCCGATGATCCCCAGGCGCCGTCCGCGCACCTCGTGGCTGCCGACCGCGGACTTGTCCCACACACCCTGGTGCATCTTGTGGGACTTGTCCCCGAGCCGGCGGTAGAGCGAGATGATCTCGGCCAGCACGAGCTCGACCACGCTGCGCGTGTTGGAGAACGGCGCGTTGAAGACCGCCACCCCCTGCTGGCTCGCCGCCGACAGGTCGATCTGGTTGGTGCCGATGCAGAACGCGCCGAGCGCCACCAGGTCGGGGGCCTGCTGCAGGACCCGCGCGGTCGCCTCGGTCTTGGAGCGGATGCCCAGGACGTGTATGCCGTCCAGCCGGTCGATCAGCTCGTCCTCACCGAGGGCGCGGGTCTCGTGCTCGACCTTCCACCCCTCGCTCTCGAGGAGGTCCACGGCTCCGGCATCGATGTTCTCCAGGAGGAGCGCCCGCTTGGTGGTCTCGGCCGACATGGTCGTCATGACGACAGGCTAGAACCGCGTCGTCGGGCGGCCGCGGCGCCTTCCACATCATGGAAGGCTCCGCGGCGGAGGGGTGAGCGGGTCAGTCCAGACCGAGGCGGTGCTTCAGGGTGTCGAGCTCGGTCCACAGCTCGGCGGGCAGCTGCTCGCCGAACTTCTCGAACCACTCCTGGATCTGTGGAATCTCCGCGGCCCAGTCCTCGGCGGAGACGGCGAGGGCCTTCTCGAGCTGCTCGCGGGTCAGGTCGAGACCTTCGGTGTCGAGCGACTCCGGTGTCGGCACGAAGCCGATCGGGGTCTCCTCGGCGTCGGCCGTGCCCTCGATCCGGTCGATCGCCCACTTCAGGACGCGGGAGTTCTCGCCGAATCCGGGCCACAGGAAGGCACCGGAGGAGCCATCCGCCTTCTCTTCTCTGCGGAACCAGTTGACGTGGAAGATCTTCGGGAGCTTCGCCGCGTCGGTGCCCTTGGCGACCTCGAGCCAGTGGTTCATGTAGTCGCCGGCGTGGTAGCCGATGAACGGCAGCATCGCCATCGGGTCGCGGCGCACGACGCCGACCGCGCCCGTGGCCGCCGCGGTCGTCTCCGAGGAGAGGGTCGCGCCCATGAAGGTGCCGTGCGCCCAGTCCCGCGACTCCGTCACGAGCGGGATCGTCGTCTTGCGGCGACCACCGAAGAAGATGGCGCTGATCGGCACACCGGCCGGGTCGTCATACTCCGCGGCGAGGATGGGGCACTGCTCGATGGGGGTGCAGTAGCGGCTGTTCGGGTGGCTGGACAGGACCGGCGGGTCCTGCTCGGCCATGTCCGGGGTCCAGTCCTCGTTCTTCCACGAGGTGGCGTGGGCGGGGGTGTTCTCCATGCCCTCCCACCACACGTCTCCGTCGTCGGTGAGCGCGACGTTGGTGAAGATCGAGTTGCCCTTGGCGAGCGTGCGCATGGCGTTGGGGTTGGTCTTCTCGTTCGTGCCCGGGGCGACGCCGAAGAAACCGAACTCGGGATTCACGGCATACAACCGGCCGTCCTCGCCGAAGCGCATCCAGGCGATGTCGTCGCCGAGGGTCTCCACCTTCCAGCCGGGGATGGTGGGCTCGAGCATGGCGAGGTTGGTCTTGCCGCAGGCGCTCGGGAAGGCCGCGCAGATGTAGTAGGTCTTCTGCTGGGGCGAGGTGAGCTTGAGGATGAGCATGTGCTCCGCGAGCCAGCCCTCGTCGCGCGCCATGGCCGAGGCGATGCGCAGCGCGTAGCACTTCTTGCCGAGCAGGGCGTTGCCGCCGTAGCCGGAGCCGTACGACCAGATGGCCCGCTCCTCGGGGAAGTGGACGATGTACTTCGTGTCGTTGCACGGCCAGCGCAAGTCCTGCTGGCCCGGCTCCAGTGGAGCGCCGACCGAGTGCAGGCAGTCGACGTAGTCGGCGTCGAGCTCCTCCATCCGGCGCAGCACGGTCGTGCCGATGCGCGCCATGATCCGCATCGAGACCACGACGTACTCGCTGTCGGTGATCTCCACCCCGAACTTGGGGTCCTCGGCGTCCAAGTGGCCCATGACGAAGGGGATGACGTACATCGTGCGGCCCTTCATCGACCCGCGGAACAGGTCGGTGAGCGTGGCCTTCATCTCGTCGGGGTCGCACCAGTTGTTGGTGGGGCCGGCGTCCTTCTCCTCCTGGGAGCAGATGAAGGTGCGGCCCTCGACCCGGGCGACGTCGCTGGGGTCGGAGGCGCAGCGGAAGGAGTTGGGGCGGAGGTCTTCGTTGAGCCGGTCGAAGGTGCCGGCCTCGACCAGTTTGGTGGTGAGCTCGTCCCACTCCTCGCGGGACCCGGTGACCCAGACGACCCGGTCGGGGGTGGTGAGTTCCGCGACCTGCTCCACCTGCGCGCGGAGGCGGGCGTGACTCGTGGGCGCCGCTCCCGCGTCGGGCGTTCCGGCGGCGGAGGCGGCGGGCGCCCGGCCGCCAGCCGTGGTGGCCTGTCGGGTGGTGTCGGTCGTCGTCATGCCTGGTGCCATCCCTTCGCAGTGCGGGTTGCCCGCCGGTGTGGTCCGCGTGGAGCGATCCCGGCGTCGCAGGACCGCGATGTCCACATGCTGGACGTCTGGTGTGCGGTCACGCTACGCCCGGGCAGTACGGGACGACACCGGGATCGAGGAGGCCAGCAGTGACCCTGATCACAAAAACGGGGAGGACTGTCCGCTTTCCGGTGGTTCTGTGGATGAATCGGCAGATCGACGCGAGAACCGCACAAAATCCACCGTCGAACGGGTCGATTTCCGCGTCGGCCGGATGACCGGGTAGCATCGCCTCTCGTCACGTCGAAGGCCGAGGGCCGGCGGCTTGGCGTACTGCGCCCGTAGCTCAACGGATAGAGCATCTGACTACGGATCAGAAGGTTAGGGGTTCGAATCCCTTCGGGCGCGCCCCTCCCAATACCTGCGCTGACCTGCGCAAACGTCTTCCGTCGTGGCATCCGACTCATCCTCCATTCGGGCTGCGACGGCCCAATGACAGCAGTTTTGACAGCAACGGCTCGTCTCGCACGTGCCCTTCACGGCCCGAACACCCCGTCCAGCGCATCCGCCGCTTCGCGCAGCGACGTGGGCATCACGTGGCCGTACAGGTCGGTCGTGATGCTCAGTTGGGTGTGCCCCAGCAGCTCCATCACCACGCGGGCCGAGACACCCTCGGCCAGCAGGAGCGAGGCACACGTGTGCCGCAGGTCGTGGAAGCGGATCCGCCGCAGTCCCGCGAGGTGGGTGCGCTCATCCAGCAGCCGGTTGAGGTTCCTCGGCTCGATCACCGTCCCCTTCGTCGTGGCAAACACCAGGCCGGGATCGGCCCACCGAGGCCCGGCCGCTGCCCGTTCGGCGTCCTGCCGGCGCCGGTGGGCGAGCAGGGCAGTCACGCAGACCTGGGGGAGGGGAACCGTCCGCCGGCTGCGCTGACTCTTCGGCGCCCCGGTCACCA
>NZ_DASSTI010000148.1:0-2514 GCF_035708005.1 Segeticoccus sp.
CGCACACCACCTCGTTCCAGGTGAAGCAGGCGTCGAACGTCTACGCGACATCGCTGACTCGAAGCAAGACCTCGCCGGCCGCAACGACGAAGCGTCTCATCACGGCGGTTGTCCGAGACCGGTACTACAGCAACTACTCGGACGCCTGGGTCAACCGGAAGTCCCACTACGTGCACCTGCAGCGGAAGACCAGCACCGGTTGGAAGTCGGTGAAGTCGGCGCGGACCGACAGCCGTGGTGTGGCCGTGTTGAGATACGTCGGGGCGTCCTCCAAGGCAGCCTGGTGGCGCATCTACACGCCCGGCAGCAGCACCATCTGGCACCACTACTCGGGTCAGATCTGGCGCTGATCCAGCGCACGTGCACGCCGGCGCTTGTCAGGCCGGCCGCAGCAGGGCGACGAGGAAGTCCGCGTCGTCGGTGAGGGGCCGGAGGTCCCAGCTGGACAGGAGGAGGTCGGGCGCGAGCCCGGCCTCCTTCGCGTCGGTGAGGAACTGGTCGAAGGCGTAGCCGCGGCCGGCGCCGAAGCCGACGACGGCCCGGCCGTGGCCGGCGAGGTGGGCGCGGAACCGCTTCAGCACCTGGCCACGGGTGCTCGGCGCGAGAAACGTCATCACGTTGCCGGAGCAGACGATGACGTCGAACGGCTCGGTGACGCCGTGCGCGGCCAGGTCGAGCTCGGCGAGGTCGCCGACGATCCAGCGCGGGCCCGGGTGGTCCTCCTCGGCCGCCGCGATGAGCTTGGGGTCGACGTCGACGCCGACGACCTGGTGACCGGCCTCGTGCAGGTACCCGCCCACACGGCCCGGGCCGCAGCCGGCATCGAGGATGCGCGCGCCGCGCGGCACCATGGCGTCCACCAGTCGTGCCTCGCCGACGATGTCGTCACCGGCGCGGGCCATCGCGCGGAAGCGCTCGACATACCAGTCGGAGTGGCCGGGGTCGGCGGTGACCTTCTGCATCCAGATGCTCTGCTCCACCATGCCGGCATTGTCGCAAGGATGCCGGGGGCGGGTGTCGGTGCCGTGTGCCAGACTGCGTCGCAGGTCAAGAGCAGCGGCCGTAACCCCTCGGAGTGGTCGCTCGGCAACCGGGTCCGCTCCGGTGCCTTCCGAGGAAGACCCGGCGCACGGCATACGCCGTGGGTCAAGCGGACCTCGGTGCCGGGGTCCCGGACCGAGGAGGCTCGACATGAGCGTGTGGGGAGACGACGACAACGGTCCCGTGCCGGCGGGCGTGGGTGGGGGCCGGGAGCAGGTGCGGGTGCCCTACCCGCCGCTGCTCAGCGGGCGGGAGGTGAGCGGGGCGGAGCGGCGTCGCGGGACGTTGCGGCAGCCGAGTGCGGTGGGCTGGCAGGAGAGCTTCCGGCGGAACGTGGTGCGGATCTGGGTCGACGTCGGCGCGGTCGACCTCGTGCCGGGACCACCGCGGAGTGCCTCCGCGCGACCGTCCAGTGTGCTGGCGGAGGGGGACACCGCGTATGTCGTGTGCGCCAGTCACGCGTTCGGGCGCCGGTCGACGTTGGAGGAGGACGCGGCGACCACGCGTTCCCTGCGGGCCGCCCTGGACCTGCAGCACTGGCTCTGGCGGCGGGCGAGCGTCGTTGACGCGCAGCGGTCGTGGGCGGAGACGGGGGCGGTGATCACGGATCCCCACGTCACCGAGGAGGACGTGGACCGGCTGGCCGCCGCATTCGGGCAGGGCGCGTACCTGCGGTGGGACGAGCGTGGGCTGACCTGCGTCCCGACGGGGGTGGACGCGCGTGACTGCCCGAAAGATCCGGTGCCGGTGCAGGCGTTCCCGGCGCAGCTGGGGTGCCCGATGCGGTTCGGGGCCGCGTCCGGCACCTGCACGCCGGAGGGCGGACCGTGGGTGAGCGCGTCCAGGACCACCGCGCTGGTGTGGGAGCACCACCGTGCGTTGCTCGTCGAGGCCCTGGGGTGCAGCGTCTGTCGGGGTGGGCCGGTCGGGAAGGGCCAGTCGATCGCGCTGCGCGAGCTGTACACGCCGTCCCGGGAGGGCGGCTGGCAGTTCGGCCCGCCGCGCGCGGACTTCGAGGACGAGGGGGACGACGATGAGTGAGGACAATGGCGTCGGTGCGCGCACGGAAAGGCCGGCTCGAGTTGCGGCAAGGGGGACAGGATGCGCATCGACCAGGCGCAGGCGTACGTGGAGTCGCTGCTCGAGCGGCTGCTGAAGGTGGAGAAGGTCTGGCCGGATCCTGACGGTGACTACCCGATGCTGTACGGCCACGTCCCGTACTACGTCCGTGTCATCGGCCGGCCGGACGCGGTGGTGCGGGTGTTCTCCGTGGCGCTCGACCAGGTCGAGGCGACGCCGGACCTGCTCGGTGAGCTGAACGAGCTGAACGCCACATCCACGTTCACCCGCGCCTTCCACGCGCACGGGCAGGTGCTCGTCGTGACGGAGGTGCTGGCGGACTCACTCGACCCTGCGGGGTTCGGCAACGCCTGCGAGTGCGTCGGCCGGGTGGCCGCCGACGTGGCAGCGCAC
>NZ_DASSTI010000149.1:0-2187 GCF_035708005.1 Segeticoccus sp.
CGGCCTGCGGGCCACCGAGGAGCTTGTCGCCGCTGCACGTCACCAGATCCGCACCGGCGGCCAACATCGAGCTGGCGTCCGGTTCGTCGGGCAGCAGCGGGTCCGGTCGCAGCAGGCCGCTGCCGATGTCGACGACCAGCGCAGCCTCCAACGCTGCCAGCTCGGAAACCTCCACGCCAGAGGCGAATCCGTCGATCCGGAAGTTGCTCGGGTGCACCTTGAGGAGGCAGCCGGTCTGCTCCCCGAGCGCGCTGACATAGTCCGCGAGCTTGGTCCGGTTCGTCGTGCCGACCTCACGAATCCGTGCGCCGGTGGACGCGATCAGCTCGTGGAGGCGGAACCCGTCGCCGATCTCGACCATCTCGCCGCGGCTGACGACCACGTCACGACCGGCGGCGAGGGCGGTGGTGGCCAGGACGAGGGCCGCGGCACCGTTGTTGACGACCAGCACGTCCTCCGCGGCTGGCACGGCCTGCCGCAACGCCGCGAGCGTGCCGCGGCCGCGTCGGGCACGTGAGCCCGTGTGCACGTCATACTCCACGTCCACGTAGCCCGCCGCTCCCACGAGAGCCTCCACCGCGGCTGGGGACAAGGGGGCGCGCCCGAGGTTGGTGTGCAGCACGACGCCCGTTGCGTTGATGACCGGTCGCAGCGAGCTGGCGCGGGCCGGCACGGCCGCGAGGGCCTCGGCGAGCACGTCCTCGGGCGCGATCTCTCCCTGTCGGGCGCGCTGCTGGGCCGCCGTGACCGCTGCCTTCACCGCGTCTGCCCCCACGCGCTCGGCGGCCCGGGCCAGCCGGGCCTCCGCGAGGAGCACGTCCGTGCGCGGGATCCGCCGACGCGGGTCGACGTCGGCCTGCGTCGTGGGCTCGGTCATGGGCCGATCGTACGAGCGAGGCGCCCGTCCCGCCGGAAGGGACCGGTTTCGCCGGCTCGGCCGACCGAGGTGCAGCTCAAGTCGGTGCCACGACAGCGGCCCCAGTCGGTGCCACGTAAGCGGCCCGAGTCGGCGCCCCGCGAAGGTTGGCGGAGGCGGATGGGAATCGAACCCACCTGCGACGGATACCGCCGCACACCGGTTTTGAAGACCGGGAGGGCCACCAGGCACCTGTACGCCTCCGCCGCCAGACCCTACCCGACGGGGTCCGTGTCGGGCGGCCGCCCACGCCCGTGGGTACAGTCGCGAGCGTGAGCGACGCACTGGCGACATCGGGCAGGGCGGGGGAGCGGTCGGCATACCGGCTGACGCAGTTCGCGCACGGCGGCGGGTGCGCCTGCAAGATCCCGGCGGGTGAGCTGGAGGCGGTGGTCGCGGGACTCATCCAGCCGGGCGAGCCGAGCGACGCGGACCTGCTCGTCGGGCTGGAGGACGGCGACGACGGCGCGGTGGTCCGGCTCACCGCGGACACGGCCATCGTGAGCACGACCGACTTCTTCACACCGGTGGTCGACGACGCCTACGACTGGGGGCGGATCGCCGCGGCCAACGCGCTGTCGGACATCTACGCGATGGGCGCCCGGCCCGTGCTGGCGATCAACCTCGTCGGCTGGCCCCGTGAGGTGCTGCCCACCGAGCTGCTGCGCGAGGTGCTGCGCGGTGGCCGCGACGTCGCGCGCCAGGCCGGGTGCGCGCTCGCCGGGGGGCACAGCATCGACGACCCGGAGCCGAAGTACGGACTCGCGGTCACCGGGGTTGCCGATCCGAACCGGCTGCTGCGCAACGACGCCGCCAAGCCCGGTATGCCGATCACCGTCACCAAGCCGTTGGGGGTCGGTGTCCTCAACAACCGGCACAAGGCAACCGGCGAGGTCTTCCCGCAGGCGATCGAGTGCATGGTGCAGCTCAACGCCGATGCGGGGCGGGCCGCACTCGAGGCGGGTGCGCAGGCAGCGACCGACGTGACCGGGTTCGGGCTGCTCGGGCACCTGTTCAAGATGCTGCGCGCGTCCGGGGCCGGGGCCGTCGTGGAGGCCGCGGCCGTGCCGTACCTCGACGGTGCGCGTGAGGCGGCGCGGGACGGGTTCATCAGCGGCGGCACCCGGCGTAACCTCGACTGGGTGCGGCCGCACCTCGACGCCGGTCGCGCCGACGAGGTCGAGTTGTTGCTGCTCGCCGACGCGCTGACCAGCGGCGGGCTGCTGGTGGTGGGGGAGGTGCCGGGGTACCCGGTGATCGGCGAGACCGTC
>NZ_DASSTI010000150.1:0-109964 GCF_035708005.1 Segeticoccus sp.
GGTTCCTGTCAAACCAGCCCCACCGGCAACCCGGCCCAGCCACTTGACATCACCCCCGCCACCCGGCGGGAATTCCGACCACCCCTTCCGGGGCAACCCCTCTAACTTACCCGGCCCGACCCCGCCACGCAAACCGCAGCGGACCCAAGATCCGGAAGAAAGAGGAGGCACCGAGACCATACCCGGGCGAACCACACCCCGTCGAAACGACCGGGAGAGGGATCCGCCGGATCACCCGGCTCGACAAGATTACCAGAGCTGGACACCAACCGCGGCCGACCACGCGGTCCGGCCGGGGATGTGGCGGAAACCGGCGGGACACGACCCTCCAGGGGGACTTGCGGGATCTTTTGGAGACGGTAGAAACGATGGGTGATTCAACAGGGATTCCCACGCGCCCTGGTCGTGCTGCTCGGAACGGCCGCCGCCGTGGTCACATTGGCCGGGATTCAGGCGGTCGGGTCGATCCTCGGGCCCGTCGTTCTGGCGCTGACCCTGGTGATCGCCGTGTCACCGGTGCGCAACTGGCTGTCTCGGCATCGCGCCCCCACCTGGATGCAGATCGCCATCCCACTCGCCATCGTGCTGCTGGTCCTGCTCGGCATCGTGGCGATCCTCAGCCTCGCCGCCGCGCAGCTGGCCCTCCTCGCGCCCACCTATGCCACGCAGTTCAACACGATGGTGACGGACCTCCGGCACTGGGCCGCCGGCCTCGGCTACGGCAGCGAGCAGCTCAACCAGGTGCTGTCCTCGCTCGACGCGGGCAAGGTGATCGAGGTCGCCCAGGGTCTGCTGAGCAGCGTGATGAGCGTGCTGTCCAGCCTCTTCCTGATCGTGGTGCTGCTGCTGGCGATGAGCCTCGACGCCCCGTTCTTCTCCCGGATCGTCAACGCGGCCGCCGTCGAGCGGCCCGACCTGACCAGGGCGCTCCAGACCTTCACCTATCGGACCCGCCGCTATCTGATCGTCTCGACGTTCTTCGGCCTGATCTGCGCGGCGCTCGATGTCGCCGCGCTCTACGCGCTCAGCGTGCCCCTGCCGCTGCTCTGGGGAGTGCTAGCGCTGATCACCAACTACATTCCGAACATCGGGTTCGTCCTCGGTCTGATCCCGCCCGCGCTGCTCGGGTTGCTCGAGGGCGGACCGAAGACCATGCTGCTGGTGATCATCGCGTACCTCGCGATCAACGTGGTCGTCCAGTCGTTCATCCAGCCGAAGTTCCTGGGCGACGCCGTAGGCCTGTCCACAACCGCGACGTTCCTGTCACTGATCGTCTGGGCGTGGGTCCTGGGGCCGCTGGGCGCTCTGCTGGCGATCCCGCTGAGCCTGCTCGTACGAGCCCTGCTCATCGACAGCGATCCGAAGAGCAAATGGACAGCGGCCCTGCTCTCTGGCTCGTTACCGGAACCAGAGTAGGCCGCCGGTCCGGCACCCCGCGATGGACGAACACGACTTGTGCACATGACCATTCGAAAGCGCCGGTCTATCCGGCACAAGCATGTCCGAGCCCGTCGTGATCATCTGCCGCCGCACGTGCGGCCACGGGCCGCACCGAACGCCACGGCCAACGCGAACCCGGTCTTGCCGACCACCACCACGTAGCCGGTGCGCGTGCCGCGGTGATCACCTCGCGGCCTGCACGCGGAGCTCGACGCCGGTGATCGAGCGGCTGTCGGGCCTTGAGCACCGGAGGGAACCGGGAGAACCGGGCGGACAGTACCTTTGTGTGGACATGTCAATGCGTGCCCGGATACGGGACGGGGACCCAGCGGCGTTCGAACGGCTCTTCGACGAGAGCGCGAGAAGCGTCTACAACCATGCCTTCCGGCTGACCGGTGACTGGTCCACCGCCGAGGACGTTGTGGCGATGACCTTTCTGGAGGCGTGGCGGTTACGCCGGAGGATCGACGCCGAGGGCGGGTCGCTCCGGCCGTGGCTGCTCGGGATCGCCACCAACGTGACGCGCAACCTGCGGCGCACGTCACGCAGGTACGAAGACGCGGTGGCCAGACTGCCCCGGGGCGAGGTGATTCCGGACTTCGCCGACGAGGTGGTCGGGCGCATCGAGGACGCGGCACGCCTCGTCAGGGTACGGCTCGCGTACGGCAGGCTGCGCCGCCAGGAACAGGACGTGTTCGCGCTGTGCGTGTGGGCGGGGCTGGACTACGCCGAAGCGGCGGAGGCGCTCGGGATCCCGATCGGCACAGTGAGGTCCCGGCTGTCCCGCGCCCGAAGAAAACTCGCGGAATACGGCGAAAACCGGGAACCAGCGCCACGGGGCCGACAGGTAGTAGGTGACCGAGGCCCAGAGAAGGAGGAGATCCGATGAGCTGGCCGGAACGCGATCTTCCTGAGGGCCGTCACCATCTGCTCAAGGAGTTCGTGATGACCGAGATCACACGCGCGCCGCGGCGACGGCGGCTGCTCCGTCCCGCGGTGCTGGCACCCGCGCTGGGCGCTGCTGTGGCCGCAGCGATCGCCTTCCCCTCGCTCACGGGAGGCACGCCCGCTTATGCCGTGACCACAGGGGGCGACGGGCTGGTCCACATCACCATCAACGAGGCCAAGGACCCCAAGCGGCTCCAAGAGGACCTGCGGGCCATGGGCGTCAACGTGGTCGTGGACTACATCCCCATGGGCAAGCGGTGCAGCCCCCAGCCACGCAGCGAGCAGCTCGTGCCGCGGGAGCAGGCCTCCCTGTCTGTGTTCCCGGCCCCCGAAGGGTACGAGGACGGGTTCACGATCGACCCGAAGGTGATCAAGCCGGGTCAGACCGGGGTGTTGGAGTTCAGCGTCGGCGACGGCACCCCCGTGGTCGCGGGCATCTGGGCCGGTGTGTCGGATGGTCCTGTCGCCGACTGCACCTTGGTTGACAGCACGGAAGCGCCCCTGGGACCGCCCAGGAGTTGAGAAAATGCCGGGGCCCGCCACCGCAGCAGGAGGAGCGGGCCCCGCGGCGGGCACCCGCAGGAGGCTCATCGGCTTCCGGCTCCGCGCCGACGACGGCAACCTGGTCGGTGGGCTCCCCGCAGGGCATCCGCGGGACCCGCCGGAAGGCCGCTAGGTGACGATCCGGCGGAACCGGTACGTCCCCGCCGTACGGACAGCAACTCGTAACCCTGGTCCCTGCACGCGCAGGTGTCTCGACGACCCGGCCGACAACCAGGGCAACGGACCGCCCGCTCCCGAACCGAAATCGTCCCTCCCCCGGCGAAGCCCTGACGCCAGGTCCTCGCCGGGGGTCGGCCGCGAGTTGGTCGTCACCTGATCTCTTCGCCCACCTGGGCATGGGCAGGCGAGGCGGCGGCCGCCTCCGCCTGCCTGCGGCTCCACGGCAGGGCCGCGATGATCAGCGGGAACAGCACGATGGAGCTCATCGCCCATGGCTTGTGCAGTTCGTACCACTGCTCCCCGGGGAACTGGGTGAGCACGAGATATCCGACGGCCGCCCACAGACAGCACCCGAGAATCGCCGGCCAGGCCCAGCGGGTGGGCCGGGCGACCAGGAACGGCATGAACCACAGCAGGTACTGCGCGCCGAGCCGCGGCGTGAAGATCATGAACGCCAGCAGGATCGCGATCGTGACGTCGACCGGGTGGGCCTTGCGCCACCAGATCAGGCAGGCGACCAGCGAGGCGTAGATCAGGTACTGGCCGATCCTCGCGGGAGTCGGATCGAGGTTCCACTCTCCCCCGCTCAGCAGGGCCGTCCAGCCCCAGTCGCCCGTGATGGGCCGTACGTCGCTCGGCCGTAGCCCGATGGCGTTGAGCACGTCGTCGAGCTCGCTCCACTTGGTCCAGCCGCCGATCGGCAGCGACAGCAGGAACAGGACCGGCGGTACGCCGGTCGCGACCAGCGAGACCAGGCGGGAGCGCAGTCCCGGGAGAAGCATGAGCAACGCCGGCACGAGGATCACCGGCCAGCTCTTGGCGCACAGCGCGAGCCCCATCAGCAGTCCCGCCCACACCGCTCGGCCGGTGGCAGCGCGGTCCGCTTCCAAGGGGTGTGTGAGGCGGCGCAGGAACTCGCCCGGCCGCAGCCAGGGCAGTGGCTCGGGGCGCCGCCAGCCGTCGGGCCCGCGGGCCACGACGTACGCGGCGACGGCGAAGACCAGGGAGACCGGCTCGACCTGGCCGTGCACGGAGGCGACGAGGATCGCCAGCGGGTTGCACGCGTACTGGAAGGCGCGCAGCCGTGCGGCTGAGCCTCCGGCCAGCCTGCCGACCAGCGGGATCAGCACGATGTCGGCGGCCACGGTCACCAGCCTGCCGGTGACCTCCCAGGGGATGCCCAGCCAGAGCAGCAGGCCGTACATGTAGGGGATCGTCGGCAGGAAGTGCCACCCGCCGTTGCTCTCCAGCACCGGGTCGCGGTGGTTGAGGATCGCCTCGCCGGCCGGCTTGAAGCTGCCGACATAGTCGGGCGGCTGCCATCCGTCCGTGGCGGCGATCACCAGGATCAGTGCGCGGACGCCGACGCCGACCGCCAGGGTCACCGCGAGCGAGGGCTTCCAGCCCTTCCGCTCCGCGACCACCGCGACGACGACTCCGGCTATCAGAACGAGGGCTGTGTGGATTGCGTAATGCATGGCGAAGCCAAGCGTGCCCCACAAACGGTGAAGGAGGCGACTCGATGGAAGATTTCTGCTCCCCCGGTCGCACTCTGTCACTATTCGCGGTATTCTGGCCACTCACAGTAACAAATGGGAGACCTCGATGAAGATGCGGCTCTGGATCACCCTCACTGTGGCGACCTTCGTTGGCATGCTCATCGGCCTGCTGGCCCCCACGCGAAGCGGCGGCCGGCACGACAGGTAACGGGGGGTGATTCCTGTCGTGCCGGCCGCCCGATCACGGGCCGGGCCGGAGCCGGGACGCGTCCCGGCCCGCCCGGCCCCGGTCATCGGAACCGGGCTTCCAGATCAGAAGCCTGCGGTCACCCTGGTGAAGTCCCAGTCGTTCTGGGCGATTCCGCTGCAGTTCTCGGCCACGCCGCCGTTGGGGCAGGGACGGTCCCGGTTGACCGACCAGAAGGCGAGCCTCCCGAGCCCGTTCGACTTGGCGTAGTCCCGGATCCTGGTCCAGGTGTCCACCGAGGTCAGCTCACGCTGGTCGGACAGGCCGTTCATGCCCGAGATGCCCATGTGGGCGTACGCGGTCGCGTCGGACCAGCCCCACGCGGACTTGAGCGCGTTCTTCAGGCCCTCGGCCGCGTTGACCGTGTTCCCGTACATGTCGGCGCCGCCGCCGAAGTCGAACGGCATGATCGTGTAGTTGTCGATGTCGACGCCGAGCGCCTTGGCCTGGTTGATCAGCCGGGTGCCGTAGTACGTCGGCCCGCTGGTGGCGGTGCCGAACGTGACGACGACCTTCACGCTCGGGTTCTTCTGCTTGACGATCTTCAGGGCGTTGAGGATGCGGTCCTGAACAACCGTGTTCTCGAACTCATCGGTGTTCTCGATGTCGAAGTCCACCGCGGCCGGCTGGTGGGCGTCGATGACCTTCTGCACCGCGTCGGCGAAGGCGGCCGGCGTGGAGCAGTTCGGGCCGAGCTTGTTGCCCGACCAGCCACCGAAGGAGATCTGCACGTTGCCGCCGGCGTTCTTGATCTGGGAGATCGCCGCCGCGTCCTGACCGCCCAACAGCGGACGCTGGCCGTCCCAGGCGGGGTTGCATCCGCCGCTGGAGAGGATGAACGCCATGGTGAACTGCTTGATCCCGGTGGCGTTCATGACCGTGGCCGGGCTGGGCGGGTTGCCCCAGCCCGTGTAGAGGTACGGCGCGCCGGGCATCTTGCCGCCGCCGCCCGTGCAGCCGCTCGTGGTGCCGGTGACCGCCGAGCTCGCCACGGACTCGCCGTTGGAGTTGTACGCCTTGACGGTGTAGGTGTGCGTGGTGCAGGCGCCGAGGCCGGAGATCGTGGTGCTGGTCCCACTGGCGGTGGCCGCCACGCCGGTGCCCTCGTACACGCGGTAGCCGGTGACGGTGCCCGAGGAGGCGCCCCAGCTCAGCGAGATCGAGTTGTTGGTGGTCCCGGTGACGCTCGGCGTACCCGGCTTGCCCGGGACTCCCGCCGGAGGCGTCGGGCTCGGGCTGGGGCTGGGGGTTCCGCCGCCGGCGACCTTCCACAGCGCCGGGACATTCGACGGCTCCCAACCGGGCAGCGAGGTGTGGCCCTGGATGCACTCGTACTCGACGCCGTTGTAGGTCACCCGGTCGCCGGTCTTGTAGGCGGTCCACGCCGCCCAGGCCGGGGCGGCCAGAGCCGTGCTCGCGCCGGCGGTCACCTGGCCGTAGGCGACGGGGGCCGTGACGGCGAGACCGGTCACCGACAGCGCCACCGCGGCGAGAGTCGCCGTCATCTTGCGGCTTAATCTCATGACTGTCCTTCGAGGAAGGGAATGGGGGGTGATATCGGGCTTCTCGGGATCAGCCGAGGCCGTTGAGGTACGCCCGATGGTTACGGGAGAACTCGAACCCGTTGTACTTGTCCCAGTTGATGGACCACGCCATCAGGCCTCGTAGGCCGGGGAAGACGCCGTGCGGCCGGTAGGAGCCGCAGCCGGTCCCCTTCGCCAGGCAGCTGAACGCGTTCTGCACCTGAGCCACCGTGGTGAAGCCGTTCCCGGCCCACGGCGCGGCCGGTAGGCCGATCGCCACCTGCTCGGGACGGAGCGCGGGGAAGGTCGCACCACCGGCCACTGGGAAGCCGGTGAGCAGCATGTCGGTCATGGCGATGTGGAAATCGGCCACGCCCATCGTGTGGTACTGGTCGTCGAGGCCCATGATCGGCCCGGAGTTGTAGTCCTGGACGTGCAGCAGCGTCAGGTCGTCGCGCAGCGCGTAGATCACCGGTAGGTACGCACCGGCGCGCGGATCCGCCGTACCGTTCGCACCGGCGCCGTAGAACTGGTAGCCGAGCTGGACGAAGAACGTCTCCGGAGCCATCGTCAGCACGAAGTTCGCGCCGTACTTCGCCTTGAGCGTCTTGAGAGCGGAGATCAGGTTCACGACCACCGGGGTGGTGGGGTTCCTGAAGTCGGTGTCACCCTTGTTCAGCGACAGGGAGTGGCCCTCGAAGTCGATGTCGAGGCCGTCCAGGCCGTACTTATCGATGATCGCGCTGACGGACGCGACGAACTTGTCCCTGGCCGCGGTGGTGGTCAGCTGCACCTGGCCGTTCTGGCCGCCGATGGAGATGAGCACCTTCTTGCCGGCCGCCTGCTTGGCGCGGATCCCCGCGATGAACTCCGCGTCGCTCTCCACATTCGGGCACTCGGCCACCGGGCAGCGGTTGAACCGGATGTCACCGGAGGTGACCGACGTCGGCTCGCCGAAGGCGAGATCGATGATGTCCCATTCGTTGGGCACATCGGCCATCCGCACGTACCCGGAGCCGTTGGCGAACGAGGCGTGCAGATAGCCCACCAGCAGCCGCTTGGTGTTCGGCGTCGGGGTCGGGGTCGGCGTGGGTGTCGGCGTCGGAGTCGGGGTGGGCGTCGGGGTCGGAGTCGGAGTCGGAGTCGGCGTGGGAGTCGGGGTAGGGGTGGGGCTGGGGCTTGGGCCCCCGGGGCCGTCGAGCACGATGTCGTCCGCGTAGTAGGCGCCCTGGCCGTACCAACCGTTGACGTAGACCGTCACGCTGGTCGTCGCGGATCCCGTCGTGAACGAGGTGCTCAGCTGCCGCCACGTGGACCCGGGCGACCCCCAGATCTGCGCGTCGGAGGTGCCCGTGCCGGTCGCGCCGAGGAACACATAGTTGCCCTGGACCCAGGCCGACAATGTGTACGACGTGGACGGACGCACGCTGATGGTCTGTTGGCAGCGTGCGTGATCACTTCCGGCGGGCGTGGCCGACAGCGCCTTCGTCCCACCGTGCACCGGGCTGGACACCGCCTGGGCTCCGGAGGCCGCGGAGCAGGTCCAGCCGGTGAGGCCGGACTCGAATCCGGCATTGGCCACGATATTGGCCGCCGAGGCGCTCCCGGCCCACAGGCCGGTCGCCCCCAGCGCCAGTACGGCTACCGCCGCCAGCTTTCGCACGGACACATTCGTCTCACTTTCACCGTGATCTTGCGAAATCTCGCAGGCATGGTCGATGACCTGGCCCGACACTCATCGTGATCTTGCAGAAATCAGGGGAGCACGGCCATGAGCCGCGCCTTCACCCTCCGTGATCTTGCAGTGCGTCGAGAGCGTGCAAGATCACGGAGGACATTTCACCGGCTCAGGGAAGATGGCCGCGAGATTCTGCAAGATCACGGGCGGCATTTCCGCTGACCAGACCGACCGCGTGCGAGAAATCGCAAGATCACGCGGGGGGTTGGGGAGGGTGATTTCTGGGGGTTCGGGGGGTGGTCATGGAATCCGTACGGCCGGCGCCTAACCGAGGCGGCCGGATAGGACGGCGCCGGCCGTACGGCGCTCTGGGGCGCCTGGTGACGTGACGCGGACGGAGGTTACGGGTCCGAGAGGGCCATGCTGCGACTCCGAGTCGTCTTTCTTTTAGGAAAGTTTCCTAAGAGTTGATCGGATCGTAGCCCCATGTGCGGCGGCCACACAAGACCCAAACCACATGCTTTTCTGACCACGCATGTCAGGCCTCGCCATCCTCCCGGTGAACACGAAGGGGCCCGGCCCAGCCAGGTGGCTGGACCGAGCCCGGTCACCCTTGAAAGATCAGGGCGCGTCGTATCCGAGGGTGTAGGCGCCGGAGCCGCTGTAGGCATGGACGCGGTAGCGGTAGTAGCCGGCCGTGCCGTTGTAGGAGAGGGTCTCGTCTGCGGCCGCGGTGGCGCCCTGGGCGACCGTCGCCCAGGAGAAGCCCGACCACTTCTGCAGGTAAAGGTCGTAGTCGGTGCCGGCGGGGCCGTCCAGGCAGGCGCGGTGCGCGCCGGAGGCGCCGGTGTAGAAGTAGCTGCCGTCGGGCTGGTAGACGCTGGATCCGCTGGTCAGCGTGCCGGTCTTGGTGGTCTCATACCCCTGGCAGGCGCCGGGTCCCGGGGTCGGGCTGGGACTCGGGCTCGGGCTCGGGTCGCCCCCGCAGGAGCCGTCGTTGCCGGACACGTTGACCGCGGTCCAGGCCGCCTGGACGGTCTTGTACTCCGTGGAGCAGTTGCCGTACAGGTCGGTGGCCGCGCGCAGCGTGTAGGCGCGGGCGGTGTTGCCGGGGTTGCCGGAGTTCACGTAGCGGGTGCTGGACGTGAAGTAGTTGGCCAGTGCGCGGAACCAGATCTTCGCGGCCTTGTCCCGGCCGATGCCGGTCACCGCGGGGGCCGAGCCGCACACGGGCGAGTTGCCGTACTGCGTGCTGCCGGAGCCCTCGGCGAGCATGAAGAAGAAGTGGTTGCCGACGCCGGAGGAGTAGTGCACGTCGACGCTGTTGGTGCTGGTCGACCAGCACGAGTGCGAGCGGCCGTCCAGTGAGGGGTTGTACATGTACCGCAACGGGGTGCCGTTGCCGTTGATGTTGATTTCCTCCCCGATGTCGTAGTCGCCGGGGTCGGAGGAGTTGTTGGAGTAGAACTCGACCATCGTGCCGAAGATGTCGCTGGTCGCCTCGTTGAGGCCGCCGGACTCCCCGGAGTAGGTCAGGTTGGCGGTGCGCTCGGTCACGCCGTGGGACATCTCGTGCCCGGCCACGTCGATCGCGACCAGCGGACGGGAGTTGCCCGACCCGTCGCCGTACGTCATCTGGGAGCCGTCCCAGAAGGCGTTCACGTAGTTGCTGCCGTAGTGGACCCGGCTCGGCACGCCCTGTCCGTTGCCGAAGATGCCGTTGCGGCCGTGCACGTTCTTGAAGTAGTCGAACGTGGTCGCCGCACCGTAGTGCGCGTCGACGCCGGCGCTCTGCCGGTTGCTGTTGGAGCCGTTGCCCCAGGTGTTGTCGGGGTCGGTGAACGTCGTGCAGGTGCCGCTGGTGCGGTTGTTCATGTCACACGTACGGCCGTTGCCGCGGTCGACGTCGACCATGCTGTAGGAGCCGCTCGACCCCGAGGTGGAGATCGTGACCGTGCCCGAGTAGATCGAGTTGCCGACGCCGTCCACGTGCATGATCTCGTCGAACGAGGTCAGGACGGCCCCGGTGACCGCATCGGTGATCACGTGTAGCCGCGACGGGGTCTGCCCGTCCTCCGCCATGCCGCTGATCACGGTCTCCCAGGCCAGCCTGCCGTACCCGGAGGAGGCGTCGACGACCAGCTCGGGCTTGGCGATCTCGCCGATCTCCCCCGTGAACGCGTCCTTTGCCTTGGCCGCCGCGTCCGCGGCGCTGATCTTCGGGGTGACGCCGAGCGTGAGCGGCGCCGCGAGACCCACCGATGCCCCGTCGAAGGCGCCGTCCCTGTTCAGGTGGACGACGAAGTCGCCGCCGAGGACCCGCAGGTTGTGATACTTCCGGATGTAGCGCACGTGCGCCGCGCCGTCGCCGTCCACGTTGGCGACCGACACGGTGTACTTGTCCGAGCCGCCGGCGCGCACCGCCTCGCCATGCTGGGCGATGGCCTGGTCGGCCCTGGCGACGACGGAGGGGTCGGGGCTCGGGTCCGTCGCCGTCGAGGCGGCCGCCACCGACATGGGGATCGCGGTCGCGACGGCCGCGGCGGCGATGCCGAACGGGGCCAGTCTTCGGAGGAAACCTCTCATGTTGTCCTCGCTGCTAGACGATGTGGGGGTACGCGGTGCCGGCCGGATGGCCGTACCGCGACATCGACGCGGGACCTGTACCGGTCGTTCATTCGCCCGGACAGGGCAGGAGCGCCGCGACCAGACCGTCCCAATCCCGACAGACCGGGTCAACGATCTGTACGGATCATGCAAACTCTGTCGATCCGTACGGCAGCGCGATCGCGTCCTGCGGGACGCAGGTGACGGATGGTGACGAAGCGACACGCTTCGGGTCACGGTTGGCAAGGAAATCGACAAACCGGTGCACCCCCGATCCGCCCCCGGAGAAGGAGATCCGCCCCCTTGGAGGGCATCGGCGCGCGGCAGGAGAGATCGGCTCGCAGAGAGGGAGATCGGTCCGTGGAAAGGGAGATCGGCTCGCGGGAGAACCGCTCGCGGGAGAACGCCGACCGCGAAGATCAGAAAGGCGGGCCGCCGACTCTGGCGGCGAAATCGCGCACATCGAGCCGGCCGCCCCAGCGGGCCACCAGCCGGTTGCGCAGACCGCGAAGCTCCTGGCTGATCATGGAGGTGGGCATGGCGACCGCCTCGGCGAGCACCGGCTCGGCGACCACGAGGGCGGCCTCGGCGTTGCCCGCGCAGGCGTAGCCGTCGGCCAGCCGCAGCGTGAGCATCACCCGGGTCTGCCGCATGTGCGACGGCAGATGGCGCAGCGACCTCTCGATCGCCTGGACCGCCAGGCCGGCCACCGACCGGCTGGCCGTGACCGCGGCGATGTCGCGCAGCGCGCCGCCGGTGTTCGCCTCGACGCGGAGGTGACCGGCGGTGCCGCACAGCCAGGGCGCCTCGAACTCGTCGCGCTCGCCGAACCGGGCCAGGTGCACCCTGGCGTGCGCGATGTGCCGATGGCACTCGGCCGCGTCACCGCCCAGCGCGTGTCCCCGGGCCTCGTAGAGATCGGCCAGTGCCGCCACCCACTCCCGGCCCGGTCCTGCGGCGCGGATGCCCCGCGCGTACGCCAGGGCGGACTGCGGGTCGTTCTCGAGCCGCGCGAGCGTGCTCATGTCCCCGAGGAGGGACACCCGCGTCTCGAGATCCTCGGCCATCGCGGCCCAGCGCAGGCCCGCGCCGAACCAGGCCGCCGCCATGCCGTGCTGGCCGCGCTGCATCCGCAGCACGGCGGCCAGTTGCCCGTAGCCGGCGGCGAGGCTGAGCAGCGCCCGCCGGTACGGCCCGGCGAGCACCTCCATCCATCGTGCGATCGCGTGCAGCGCGTGCTCGACCACCGTGACCAGCACCGCGGCCGCCCGCTCGTCACCCGCCTGCCAGTACGCCGCCAGGAGCGCGGCCAGCACGTGCACGGCGTCGGCGTCGATGTTCTGCGGGGGCGGGGAGGTCTGGTCGAACGCGCAGGACGCGAGATAGCTCGACAGCGCCTCGGCCGGAACGGGCACCACACAGCCGTCGGCGCCGTGAAGCGGGCACGCGAGCCCGTAACTGGGCAGATGCGACGGCCAGCTCAGCGTTTCGAGGATCTCCATGTCGGCCAGCAGTGCCCTGCCGTCCCCGGGGAGCGGATCGGACGGCGACAGCCCGGCTGGCCCGATCCCGGCCTGCCCCGGCAGGGCGGCGGCCGTGTAGGCCGCCTGCAGTTCCCCGCCCGTGCCCAGCAGGTCGTCGAGCCGGCGCACGAGGCGCGGGGACGGCTCCCGGTTCCCGCCCTCCAGCTTGCTGATCGCGCTGTGGTCGTAGCCGACGTGGATGCCGACCTGCGCCTGGGTGAGCCCGGCCCGCCGCCGCCAGTGCCGCAGGCATCGGCCGAACTCCTCCCATCGTGCCGGCACCCGGACGGCTGGAGGGTTCGCGTGAGCAGTCTCGGCGTCCACCGGGCTCCCAAGGAGTGCGCGGAAATTGCGGGTGACATGACCGTCCGGACGCACACGACGGCGCCGAAGCGTGCGTGCACCGCACGCGTCCGGTGGCCGTGCACGACCGGTGCGCATGCGCGATCGGGTGCGTCGCGCTGATCTGGTAGGCGGCCGCCTCTTTATGGAAACCTTATTGAGATCGGTCGAATCGTAGCTCTGCCCCGCATGCCCGACAAGACCCGATTCGACGCCTTCCGACGCGTTCTCACCCACGCACGTCGACAGAGGCCGCGTAGGTCGTGGATCCGGTCGAGGTCGGAACCGTACCCGGCCTGCTCCGGGGCGGCGGCGGATGTCCCCCAGACCGGGCGAGGACGATCTGTAGATCTTGGTGTGGCTATATGGTGAGACATCATTTTTTGTGGGAGCAACATTGTTCTTTGGCATCACCAACATCTGGGCCTACGTCGTCGGATCGTTCCTCATCATCCTGCTGCCCGGCCCCAACTCGCTGTTCGTACTCTCCGCCGCGGCCCGGCGAGGCGTCAGGTACGGCTACCGCGCCGCGTGCGGGGTCTTCGTCGGCGACAGCGTGCTGATGTTCCTCTCGGCCGCCGGCGTGGCCTCGCTGCTGAAGTCGACGCCGCTGCTGTTCTCGGTGGTCAAGTACGCCGGGGCGGCGTACCTGGCGTGGATCGGCTTCGGCCTGGTGCGCACGGCGTGGAAGTCGCTGCGCTCCCCTGCCGCGCCCCAGGAGGTCGAGGCGGTCGAGGAGCCCATGCCACAGAAGAGCCCGTTCCGCAGGGCTCTGACGATCAGCCTGCTCAACCCCAAGGCGATCCTGTTCTTCGTGGCGTTCTTCGTGCAGTTCGTGGACCCGACGTACGCCGCGCCCGCGCTGTCGTTCCTGATCCTCGCGCTGATCATCCAGGTCTTCAGCTTCGCCTATCTGACGATGCTCATCTTCGGCGGCACCTTCCTCGCCGATCGTTTCCGGCGGCGGCGCAAGCTGTCGGCCGGTCTGACCTCGGGAGCGGGCGTCCTGTTCCTGGGCTTCGGCGCCAAACTGGCCACGGCCACGCTGAGCTGATCGACAGACAGCCACAGAACGTTACAAATTGGCAGGTTAGAGGGCACTGGACGCAAAAATCAGGTAATGTCCGGGCATGTCCGGCGCCTCGTTCCCCCGCATCCAGACCGTCACCGGCGCGGTTCCCGTCTCGGAGCTGAACGGACCGGTGCTGCCCCACGAGCATATGCGCACCGACACCCGCTGGGGCATCGGCGTGGACTCCGATCCGCGCCGCTGGCTGGACGAGGAACGCCACATCATCCCCGAGATCAGGGTGATCGGGCGGGAGCACGGCCTCGCCCTGATCGTCGAGCACACCTGCCTGGGCATGGCGCGGGATCCGGCCGCGCTGGCCCGCGTCGCGATGGACACCCGGGTCCACATCGTGACATCGACGGGCTTCGCGGCCGAGCCGTTCTCCGGCGGACTGATCCGGCACCGCGACGCGGACGAGCTCACCGGCGACCTGCTGCGGGAGATCGGCGCCGGGCTCGACGGGACCGGGACGCGTCCCGGTCTGATCGTGGCGGCGTCCTGGGGCGAGACCCCGACTCCCGCCGAGGAGCGGGCGGTGATCGCGGCGGCGCGAGCCTCGCTGCACACCGATCTCCCGGTGGCCGCCGGAGGCCTCCACCTGCTCGAGCTCCTGCTCTCCAACGGCGTACCCGCGCACCGCCTGAGCGTTCGCGGCGCGGACGCCCCCACGCAGCGTAAGATCGCCGAAACCGGGGCCTACGTCAGCGTCCGTGAGGCCGAGCACGCCCTCGCCCTCCTGGACGCCGGCCACACCGAACAGGTGCTCCTCAGCAGCGGGGTGGAGCGCCAGGAGCACGTCGCCGCCTACGGCGGGCACGGGTACGGCCGGCTGTTCGACACGCTCGTCCCCGCCCTGACCGCCGCCGGAGTCGACGACGACACCCTTCACCTGATCACCAGCGAGAACCCCCTGCGCTGGCTGACCGGCACGCGGTGATCCTCCCCCCTCCCTGGGCGTGATCTTGCGAAAACTCGCAGACATTACCCTTGACCTGCACATACTCCATTCGTGATCTTGCAGAAACTCGCAGGCATCGCACCCCACCTGCGGCTTCGGCGCCCGTGATCTTGCAGTGCAAGATCACGGGTGACATTTACCCAGGTCAAGTGAGGTATGTGCGAGTTTCTGCAAGATCACGGCACGTATCGTCCCAGCTCAATGCACTCATCTGCGAGCAATTACAAGATCACGGTAACTGGGGTGGAGGGATCAGGAGTCGAAGCCGAGGCCCATCGCGTCGAGCAGGCGCAGCCAGGCGTTGCGCCGGCCCCGGCGGGCGTCGGCCCGGGCCATCGACCAGCGGGTGAGCTGGACGACGCCCGACCTGAACGGCTCGGGCGGGAACGGCAGCGGCTTCTCCCTGACCATGCGCAGCCGGGTCCGCTCGGTCTCCCCGCCGCCGAAGCCCGGGCCGCCCAGATCCGGGCCGCCGAGCAGGTCGAGCATCACGTTGGCGCCGAACCGGGTGGCGCCGACGCCCAGCCCCGTGTAGCCCACCGCATAGGCGAGGCGGGAGCCGTACGCGGTGCCGAAGAAGGCGCTGAACCGGCTGCAGGTGTCGATGACCCCGCCCCAGCGGTGGGTGAAGCGCACCCCTTCGAGCTGCGGGAACGTCTCGTAGAAGTGCCTGGCGAGCTTCTCGAACGTGGCGTCCCGCTGGTCGTGGGACGCTTTGATCAGGCCGCCGTTGTGGTAGATCGCGTCGTAGCCGCCCCACAGGATCCGGTTGTCGTCGGTCAGCCGGTAGTAGTGGAACTGGTTGGCGGAGTCGCCGACGCCCTGCCGGTTCCGCCAGCCGATCTCGGCCAGCCGTGCGGGCGGCAGCGGCTCGGTCATCAGCGCGTAGTCGTACACGGGCACGAGGAAGTGCCCGAGCCTGCGCAGCAACGGCGGGAAGACGCCGGTGCCGAGCGCCACCCGCCGGGCCCTGACCCTGCCCCCGGGGGTGTCGAGCTCCAGCGGCCTCCCACCGTCGCGCACCGACCTGACCGGCGTGTGCTCGAAGATCCGAACACCGAGCCGCAGGCAGGCGTCTCTCAGTCCCCAGGCCAGCCGCGCCGGGTCGACCATGGCGGTCCCGTCCCGGTCCCACAGGCCGCCGAGGTATGTCGGGGAGTCCACCTCGGCCCGCGTCTGCTCCCGGTCGAGCCGGTCCAGCCGCAGGCCGAGCGACGCGGCGGCCCGCGCCTCCTCCTCCAGGTCGGCGAGCTGCCACTCCTCGGTGGCGACGTGCAGCTCGCCGGTGCGCTCGAACGAGCAGTCGATGCCGTACCTCGTGACCGTCGCCTCGATCTCGGCCAGATTCCGCCGCCCGAGCCGCTCCAGCGTGGCGATCTCCTCGGGCCAGCGCCGCAGCCCGTTGCCCAGACCGTGGGTGATGCTGGCGGCGCAGAAGCCGCCGTTGCGGCCGGAGGCGGCCCACCCGATCCGACGGCCCTCCAGCAGGACCACGTCGAGCGACGGCTCCCGCTCCTTGGCCAGCAGCGCCGCCCACAGGCCGGAGAAGCCACCCCCGACCACGGCCAGATCGCAGGTCGTCCCGCCCCTGAGCGGGGGCAGCGGCTCCGGCGCGATCGGCCGGTCGAGCCAGTACGGCTTGCGCTCCGCGTCAGCGAGTGCCTTCAGCGGATCCACACATTTCACTTCCCTACAGCGATTCGAACCGCGGAATCAGCCGCGACGGCGGGCCATCAGGGCGTTGACCACGGCGATCAGCACGCCACCCGCGAAGATCAGCGTGCCCATGATGTTGACCTGGGGCGGAATGCCCACCCGCGTGGAGCCCCAGATCCACAGCGGGAACGTCACCGTCCCGCCTGCGGTGAAGTTGGTGATCACGAAGTCGTCGATGGACAGCGCGAAGGCCAGCATCGACCCGGCCAGCACACCCGGGAAGATCATTGGCAGGGTGACCAGGCGGAACGTGGTCCAGGTGCCCGCGCCGAGGTCCCTGGCCGCCTCCTCGAGCGAGCGGTCCAGCGTCATCACCCGGGCCCGGACCGTCACCGCGACGAACGAGATCGAGAACATCACGTGCGAGATCATGATCGTCCAGAACCCCAGCGGCACGGCGAGCGTGACGAACAGCGACAGCAGCGAGGCGCCCATCACGATCTCGGCACAGGCGATGGCGGCGAACATGACGACGTTCGTCGTACCGGACCCGCGGAAGCGGTAGCGGCCCAGCGCCAGCCCGATGAGCGAGCCGAGCACGCCGGCGACGACCATCGTCAGCAGCGCGATGAGCAGCGAGTTCACCAGCGCCTCGGTCAGGTCGCCGATCTCGAACAGCTTGCCGTACCACTTGAGCGTGAAACCCTGCCAGGCGGTGTTGTAGCGGCCCTGGGTGTCGTTGAACCCGAACAGGATCATCACGGCGATCGGCAGGAGCAGCCAGGCGATCACCAGCCAGGTGAAGATCTGCAGCCCGCGACCGCCCAGCAGCGGTCTGCGTCCGGCCGCACGGCCTCGCAGGCTCATCGGGCCGCCACCTCCAGCACGTCCTCGGTGCCCAGCGCCCTGGCGTAGGCGAAGATGCCGACCAGCAGCAGCGCCATGAGCGTGAACGACAGCGCCGAGGCCGTCGGATAGTCCTGGGTGATCAGGTACTGGTTCTGGATGACGTTGCCGATCATCGTGGTGTTCGTCCCGCCGAGCACCGAGGCGTTGACGTAGTCCGACGTGGCCGGCACGAACGTCATGAGCACACCGGCGAACACACCGGGCAGCGACAGCGGCAGCACCACGCGCAGGAACGTCTGGAACCGGCTCGCGTACAGGTCCTGCGCCGCCTCCAGGACCCGCGGGTCGATCCGTTCGAGCGCCACGTACATCGGCAGCACCATGAACGGCAGGAAGTTGTACGCGAGGCCGCCGATCACGGCGTACGGCGTGGCCAGCACCCGGAAGTCCTCCGGCAGCAGCCCGATGCCCTTGAGCGGGCCGAGCAGCATGCCGTTGTCCGACAGCAGGAACTGCCAGGAGATCGTCCGCAGCACGAACGACACCAGGAAGGGCAGCAGCAGCAGGAACAGGTAGACCGACTTGCGCCTGCCGCCCTTGAACGCGATCCAGTACGCCACCGGGAAGCCGATGACGATCTGGATCACGGTCGAGGACAGCCCGTAGATCACCGAACGGATGATCTGGTCGTGGTAGTTCGTCAGCCCGTCGACATAGGAGTGCCAGTTCCAGGTGAAGGCATAGCCGTCCTCCACGCTGCCCGACTGCAGCGAGAGCGACAGCATGACCACCATCGGGACGACGAAGAAGATCGCGAGCCAGATGCCGCCGGGAAAGATCAGCGCGTACGGCGTGAGCGCCGTCCTGAGCCGCCTGCTCATGAGGTGGTGATGGGCTGGAAGACGCTCTCGAACTTCTTGTGCTCCTCACTGTTGGCGAAGGTCACATAGGTTCGCAGCTTGGCGTAGTCGTCCTCGCTCGGGAACACCAGCGGGCTGCCGGCGATCATGTCGAGCGTCTTCTTGTCCTCCCCGGTCGCCTTCGCGGCCTTCTCGACGATGATGTCCTTGGCAGCGGGCACCGGGGTCACGTAGTTGATGTACTCGGCCAGGCTCGCCGCGATGGCGGGCTCGTAGAAGAAGTCGATCATCATGATCGCGTCGACCGGGTTGACGGCCGTCTTCGGGATCATGAAGTTGTCGGTCCAGATGGTGGCGCCCTCGTCCGGGATCACGAACTTCAGGTCGGTGCCGTCGGAGAGGTTCTTCTGGAAGATGTCGCCCGACCACGCCTGGGTGATCCAGATGTCGCCCTTGGCCAGCGGATCGATGTACGACTGGTCGTAATATTTCCGGACGATCCCGGAGTCGCGCTGCTCCTTGAGCTTCTCGGCCGCCTTCTCCCAGTCGGCCTGCGTGGACTTGGCCGGGTCGATGCCGAGCAGGAACATCGCGAAGTTCGCGATCTCCTGCGAGTCGGCCATCATGCCGACCTTGCCCTTGTACTTGGGATCCCAGAGTGCGGAGTAGCTCGTCGGCGGCGTGTCCACGTACTTCGGGTTGTACGCGATGCCGGTCATCCCGGAGGCGTACGGGACGGTGAACACGTTGCCCGGGTCGAAGGACTGGCTCTTGTACCGCTCGCCGACGTTCTTGGCGAAGTTGGGCAGCTGAGCGTGATCCAGCGGCACCAGGTAACCCAGCTTGATCAGCTGGGTGAGCTGGACGCTGTTGGTGACGATCATCACGTCGTAGCCGATGGACTGCCCGGCGGCGAGCTGCGGCTGGATCTTGGCGTACCAGCTCGTGGTCTCCTGGATGGCCTCCTTGTAGTTCACCGTGATCCCGGTCCGCTCGGTGAACTCCTTGAGCTCGGGCAGCTTGGGATCCATGTAGAGCGGCCAGTTGACGAAGTCGACGTGGCCGTTCTTCGTCTTGCCTGACCAGTACTTGTCCACCTCGGACTCCACCTGAGCCGAGGAGGTCGGCTGCGCCACGCTCTTGCCCTGCACACCGCACGCGGCGAGGGCGAGCCCGGCGGCAGACAGGCCGCTCAGGCGCAGGGCGTCGCGGCGGCCGAGGCGCCGTCCGGTCATGCCGCGGAGGAAGGCGAGATCCTGCCTGGAGGGGTCGTTCATGGGGTTGCGCTCCGGGGGAGTTGCTGTGCCTGCTCTGGGGAACCGCGCGGTGATCGGTGTGGTCACCTCAGCGCGTAGGAGTGCCGGGGCTGCCAGGAGAGCCAGACCGTGTCGCCTCGCCCGGCCGTGATGGTGCTGTCGTGCGCGTTCTGCTGGAACACGGTGATGTCGGCTCCGTCGGCGAGCACGACCGTGTAGCTGTTGTAGGTCCCGAGGTACACGACCTCCGCCACCGTGCCGCGCACGATGCTCAGATCGCCCGCCGGCTGCTCCGTCGAGATCGTGATCTTCTCGGGCCGTACGGTGAGGTCCACCGTGTCGCCCACGCCCGCCGTGCCGTCGGCCGGGACCATGATCTGGTCGCCGGCTCCGAACGAGAGCACCGCCGTCGCGCCGGTCACCTGCCGTACCGTGCCGCTGAGCAGGTTGGAGGTGCCGATGAACCCCGCGACGAACTTGGTCGCCGGCCTCTCATAGATCTCGCGCGGGTCGGCCAGCTGCTCCACGAGCCCGTCGTTCATCACGGCGATGCGGTCGCTCATCGTGAGCGCCTCGCTCTGGTCGTGGGTGACGTAGACGAACGTGATGCCCACGTCGCGCTGGATGCGCTTGAGCTCGATCTGCATGGCCTGGCGCAGCTTCAGGTCGAGCGCGCCGAGCGGCTCGTCGAGGAGCAGCGCCCGGGGCCGGTTGACCAGCGCGCGGGCGAGCGCGACGCGCTGCTGCTGGCCGCCGGACATCTCCCTGGGACGGCGCTTCTCCCGGCCGACCAGGTCCACCACTTCCAGGATGTCGCCGACGCGGCGCTTGATCTCGTCGGCGGGGACCTTCTTGCGCTTGAGCCCGAAGGCCACGTTCTCCCACACGCTCATGTGCGGGAACAGCGCGTACGACTGGAAGACCATGTTCACGTCGCGCCGGTTCGGCGGCACGTTGGTCACGTCCTCGCCGCGCAGCCGGACGCTCCCCCGGGTGGGCTCCTCGAACCCGGCGATCATCCGCATCGTCGTGGTCTTGCCGCAGCCGGACGGACCGAGGAGGGAGAAGAACTCGCCTTCGGCGATGGAGAGGCTGACGCCCTTCACGGCCTGAACGACCTCTCCGTGTGACACGTACTCCTTGACGACGCTGTCGAGTTCGATGGCGGGCACGTCGGCTGATACGGGGGCGGCCGCGACGACCGCCCCCGTGCCCGCCTGGATGTCTGTCATTCCAGGCTTATTCCTCTTTGTCGATAGGCCGTACGGCCGAACGTGGCCTATTCGCCGATGTAGTGCATGACGTGCTTGACGCGCGTGTAGTCATGCAGTCCGAAGACCGAAAGGTCCTTTCCGTAACCGGAGTGCTTGAAGCCGCCGTGCGGCATCTCGGACACGAACGGGAGGTGGGCGTTGACCCACACCACGCCGAAGTCCAGCCGCTTGGACATGCGCATGGCCCGGCCGTGGTCGGAGGTCCACACCGAGCCGGACAGTCCGTACCGCACGCCGTTCGCCTTGGCCAGCGCGTCCGCCTCGTCGGTGAACGTCTGGATCGTGATGACCGGGCCGAAGATCTCGTCCTGGATCATCTCGTCGTCCTGGCGGAGGCCGTCGACGACGGTCGGCGCGAAGAAGAACCCCTTCTCGCCGATCCGGTGGCCGCCGGTCAGGACCTTCGCGTGGTCGGGCTTGCGCGCGAAGAATCCCTCCACCCTGGCGAGCTGGGCGGCGTTGTTGAGCGGGCCGAAGTAGGCGTCCTCGTCGTCCAGGCCGCCCACCTTGGTCGCGGCCGCCGCCTCGGCGAGCGCGGCGGCGAGCTCGTCGTGGATGCTCTCCTGGACGAGCACCCGGCAGCCGGCGGTGCAGTCCTGGCCGGCGTTATAGAGACCGGCCTCGGCGATCGCCGCCGCCACGGCCCCGATGTCCTTGACGTCATCGAACACCACGACCGGCGCCTTGCCGCCGAGCTCCAGGTGGACGCGCTTGAGATCGTCGGCCGCCGACCTGGCGACCGCCATGCCCGCGCCGACCGAGCCCGTGATCGCGACCATGTCGGCGCTCGGGTGGCCGACGACCAGCGCACCGGTCTCGCGGTCCCCGGTGACGACGTTGAAGACGCCCGCCGGGAGGATGTCGCCGACGATCTCGGCGAGCTTGAGCGTGGAGGCGGGAGTGGTGTCGGACGGCTTGAGCACGATCGTGTTGCCGGCCGCGAGCGCGGGAGCGATCTTCCAGACCGCCATCATCATCGGGTAGTTCCACGGCGTGACCTGACCGATGACGCCGATCGGCTCGTGCCGGATCATGGACGTGTGGTCGGCGAGGAACTCTCCGGCGGTCGGGCCCTCAAGGGTGCGGGCCGCCCCGGCGAAGAACCGGAAGTGGTCGGCGCCGACCGGCGTCTCGTCCTCGGCCATCCGGGCCCGAGGCTTGCCGGTGTTACGGCACTCCGCCTCATTGATCTCGTCGGCCCGCGCCTCGATCGCGTCGGCGATCTTCAGCAGCAGCGCGGACCGCTCACCCGGCGTCGTCTGGCCCCACGTCTCGAAGGCGGCGGTGGCGGCGGCGTAGGCCGCGTCGACGTCCTCTCGGCCCGACACCGGTGCCTGGGCGTAGACCTCGCCCGTCGTAGGGTCGACCACGTCGGAGAAGCGCCCGCTCACGGCGTCGACGAACTTCCCGTTCACGAAGTTCTGGAGACGGGTGGTCAACATTGACCTCCTGTTGCGGTGGCTGGAGTTGTCGCGACTCTGACAGAGAAAACAGACAACTACAAGGGAATCCGTGGCTAAGATACCAAATCGCTACGAATTCGATTGCCATGAGCAGCAGGGTTGACAACCTGTCGGAGCCTGATCACACGACGTCGGGAACTACCCTGTAACACGAGGTCACACCGGTGACAGCCCGTCTCCCGTCCCACTCCATCCCCCAGAGAGGACACCCCCCCGAGGATGACCAATCCGTCCAAGGTACGCACGCCCGGCAAGGGCGGGCCAGTGATGCTCGACGAGATCTCCAAGCAGATCATCGAGCAGCTTCAGACCGACGGGCGCAAGCCGTACGCCGCGATAGGCAAGGCCGTGGGGCTGTCGGAGGCCGCGGTACGCCAGCGGGTGCAGCGGCTGCTCGACCTCGGTGTGATGCAGATCGTCGCGGTCACCGATCCCCTGTCGCTCGGCTTCCCCCGGCAGGCGATGATCGGCATCAAGTGCGAGGGCGACCTGGACGCCGTCGCCGAGGAGCTCTCCTCGATAAAGGAGATCAACTATGTGGTGCTGACGGCCGGCTCGGTGGACCTCATCGTCGAGGTGGTCTGTGAGGGGGACAGCCACCTGCTGGAGATCCTCGGCAAGATCAGGGCTATCGGCAGCGTGCGGGCGACCGAGACGTTCGTCTACCTGAAACTGCACAAGCAGACCTACTCCTGGGGCACCCGTTAGATCGGGTTCCCCGCAGCTCCTGGGGCACCCGTCAGGCCGGGTTCCCCGAAGCCGATCAGTGAGGCGTACCGTCCGTGAACACTCCCGTGATCCTCATCGTCCAGCACGAGGACGGCGCCGGCCCCGGACTCATCGGCACGCGAATCGCGGCGGCCGGGGTCAGGCCGGATCTGCGCCAGCCGTGGCGGGGCGACCCGCTCCCACGCTCCCTTGAGGGGATCGACGGCCTTCTAGTCCTCGGCGGCGTCCCCGGCGTGGGCGACGTGGACAGGGCGCCCTGGCTGCCCTCGGTGGCCGATCTGCTCCGCCGGGCCGTACGCGCCGAGGTCCCCACGCTCGGCGTGTGCCTGGGCGGGCAGCTGCTCGCCCACGCCTGCGGCGGCGCCGTGGCCAGGGCCTCCGCTCCCCAGATCGGCCTGTTCCCGTTGACGGCCCGGCCGGCCGCAGCGCAGGACGCGCTGTTCGCCGGCCTGCCCGACGGAGCGCCGGCCGTCCAGTGGCACTACGACGAGATCACCGAGCTGCCGCCCGGGGCCGTTCCGCTGCTGTGCTGCCCCGACTTCCCCAACCAGGCGTTCCGGCTTGGCCCGGCGGCCTGGGGCGTGCAGTTCCATCCCGAGGTGCTGGTGGAGTCCGTCGAGCCGTGGGCCCGGGACGATTCCGGCAAATTGGCCGAACTGGGTCTGGACGTTCACGCCATGCTCACCGAGATCGCCGCTGCCGAGCCCGCCCTGCGCACGATTTGGGGCCGCATGGCCGACCGCTGGATCGACCTGGTCGTCCGCCGCGCCTCCGGCGGAGCGGAGACCGCGGCCTCGCCGTGAGCCGGTTCTCCTTCGGTGGCCCTACGGGGCCTCGGCGGTGACGCGGGCGACGGCGCGGATGGGGGCGCCGTCGGCCGAGCCGAGCCGGAGCGGCAGCAGGAAGACCTCGATCTCGTGGCCCGCGGTCTGGGCGGCCAGGAGGTCGTCGAGGCCGCGCAGGTTCTCCGCGATGACGGCGTGCGCCCCGCACAGGACGCGGTGGGCGGGAATCTCACCGGCCGGGGTGGGATCCACGCTCAGCGCGTCGATCCCGACCGTCATGGTCCCCGACCGTACGATCAGCTCGGCCGCCTCCGCGGTGAGCCACGGGTGCGCCAGATAGTGCTCGTCCCCCCAGTGGGCCGCCCAGCCGGTGGCGATCAGCAGGATCGTCCCCGGACGCGAACCCGCCGACGCCAGCGCCGGCGCCAGCGCCTCCGGCGTGATCGGCGCACGCGGCGGCAGGCCCCGCACGTCGGCGACGACCGCCGGGCCGACGAACCGGTCGAGGGGCAGGTCCGCCAGCGTGGGCAGGGCGTCGTCGATGTGGTACGGCGCGTCCACGTGGGTGCCCGACTGCGACCCGAGGTGCAGACGCAGGACGTTGACCCCCTCGGCCGCGACCGTCAGCGCCGGTTCGACCGCCACCTCGGGATCCCCGGGGTAGACCGGCATCCCGGTCGCCATCGGCACCGTCAGGTCGATCAGCATGTCGCCTCCCAGGGCGATGGAGCGCGTTCCGTCCAGGTTCTCGAGCGGCGTGGAGAACGTGTCGTCACCGATCTTCTCGCTCAACGCGCGCCGTGTCGCCATGATCACGGTCACCGCGACCATCGGAATACCCGACGGATGGGGAAATGTGGTTATAGGCTCCTGTGAACATGCGGGTCGCCAACCTCTCGTTCCGCTACGGGCGGCGGGATCCATGGGTGCTGTCCGGGGTGGAGCTGAACCTCGGCGGCGGAGACGTCGTCGAGATCACCGGGATCAACGGCACGGGCAAGTCCACTCTCCTGCGCCTGCTCGCGGGACTGCTCAGACCCGTCAGGGGCGTGATCGAGGATCGGCCGGCCGTGGTCGGATACGCCCCGGAACGCTTCCCGGCGGGGCAGCCGTTCACCGTCGCCGCCTATCTCCGGCACATGGCGGCCGTCCGCCGCGTCGATCCGCGATCCGTGGGGGAATGGGCGGAACGGCTCGGCATGGATCACCTGCTCGACCGGCGGCTGCCGGACCTGTCCAAGGGCAGCGCCCACAAGGTGGGCCTCGCCCAGGCGCTGCTGTGCCGGCCGGGGCTGCTCGTCCTCGACGAGCCCTTCGCCGGCCTGGACACGGCCACCCGGGCCGAGCTGCCGCGCGTCATCGGCGAGGTGGCGGCCGGGGGCGGCATCGTCGTCGTCAGCGACCACCAGGGCGACCTGCGCGCGCTGCCAGGAAGGCGGCGGCACGAGGTGCGCGACGGGGCCGTCCGCGAGGTCCCCGTCGTCGAGGAGCCCCCGGACGACCTGCTCGACGCCGCCGAGCCGGCCACGGTGCTCGAGGTCCGCGTGGCCGCGTCGAAGGCCGCCGACCTGGCCGAGCGCCTGCGGGCCGAAGGCCACGACGTCCGGACGGTCCGTACGGCGGTGGGCCGATGATCGCCCTGGTCCGGTTCCGGCTCGCCGCCTACGCGCGCTCCCACAGGGCCGTCCAGCCCCTCATCGGGCTGCTCCCGCTGCTGGCGATCCTCTACGCGACGCCGGTCCCCCCGGGCGCCGAACTGGGGGCGGCGGCCGACTCGGCCGCCATCCTCGTCCCGGTGTTCGCCTGGGCCGCCCGCGGGCTTCTCGACAGCGAGCCGGACGAGCAGCGGATGATCTCTCGTACGGCCGTCGGCCGGTCAGAGGTGGCCGGCGGACTGCTGGCCGCCGGGGCGTACGACCTCGTGCTGGCCGCCGTCGCCATGACCACGCTGGTCCTGCGGCTGTCGGCCGCCCCGGGCCCGGCCGTGCTCGCCGCCGGCGCGTGCCTGCACCTGCTGTCGGTGATCGCGGGTGTGGCGCTCGGAGCGCTGACGAGCCGCCCGATCATCGCCTCCCCCGCGGTGTCGAGCATGACCCTGATCCTCGGTTACCTGGTCATGCTGCTCATCAGCATGTCGGGAATCCGCTGGCTCGGCGTCCCGCTCCTCACCTGGATGCGCGACGCACACCACGGCGTCCTGCTCGCCGGCCTGCCCCTGCTCACGGTGCAGTCGCTGCTGTGGCCCGCCCTCGGCCTGGCCGTCTACGCGCGCCTTCGCCTGACCCGCCCGTGACGGTCACGACGGGTTCGCGGCGGCGAGCTGGCCGCAGGCGCCGTCGATCTCCCGGCCGCGGGTGTCCCGTACGGTCACGGCGACGCCGTGCGACTCCAGCCTGCGGACGAAGGCCCGCTCGTCCTCCGGGCGGGAGGCCGTCCACTTCGACCCGGGCGTCGGGTTGAGCGGTATGAGGTTGACGTGCACGAGCTTGCCCTTGAGCAGGCGGCCCAGCAGGTCGGCGCGCCACTCCTGATCGTTGATGTCCTTGATCAACGCGTACTCGATGGAGACCCGGCGTCCGGTCGTCCGCGCGTACCGCCAGGCGGCGGCGAGCACCTCGGCCACCTTCCAGCGGGTGTTGATCGGCACGAGCGTGTCCCGCAGTTCGTCGTCGGGCGCGTGGAGGGACACGGCGAGCCTGACCGGCAGGCCCTCGCCCGCCAGCCTGTCGATGGCGGGCACCAGGCCGACGGTCGAGACCGTGACGCCCCTGGCGGAGATGCCGAGGCCGGCGGGCACGGGGTCGACGATGCGGCGGACCGCGCCGATGACGGCCTTGTAGTTGGCCAGCGGCTCGCCCATCCCCATGAAGACGATGTTGCCGACCCGGCCGGGGCCGCCGGGAACGTCGCCGCGTGCCAGCGACCTGGCCCCGGCCACGACCTGCTCGACGATCTCGGCGGTGGACATGTTCCTGGTGAGACCGGCCTGGCCGGTCGCGCAGAACGGGCAGTTCATCCCGCAGCCCGCCTGGGATGACACGCACATGGTGACCCGGTCGGGATAGCGCATGAGCACCGACTCGACGAGTGACCCGTCGAACAGCCGCCACAGGGTCTTGCGCGTCATGCCGCCGTCACAGGTGATCTCGCGTACGGACGTCAGCAGCGGCGGCATGAGCTGCTCGACCAGCCGCTCACGCAGCCCGCCCGGCAGGTCGGTCATCTGCTCGGGGGCGGCCGTGAGCCTGGCGAAGTAGTGCCGCGAGAGCTGATCGGCGCGGAACGGCTTCTCCCCCAGCTCGGCGACCGCCTCCCGGCGCTCGGCCATGCTCAGATCCGCCAGGTGACGCCGCGGCTTGGCCCGGCGGGGCGCGATGAGGGTCAGCCGGCCGGGCCGGTCCTGGCCGGTGGTCGGCTGCGTGGTGGTCGGCTGCTCGCTCACGCGGAAACCTTCCGATCTCGTGGTTGGCGGAACACGGTCTTAACGGCTGCAGCAACCGGGCTTACATTCGGTCTGACGGCCTGTTCGCGGAGGCGACCCGGAGGTTGACGGGTGGACATCACCACCGTGCTCACCAGCCCCAATCCATACCGGAGCCGCACTCTCACAGTCGAAACCGACCGGGAGTCGTCCGTAGCCTACCTGCGCGACGCGCGGGGCGCCGTACGCGGAGCGGTCTGGCTGGCCAACCACCGCCCGGCTCCGGACGCGGCCGACCCGGCCAGAACCGACGCCGGCCTGCCGCCCGTGCTGCCGGTGAACGCCACCGCTCGTCCGGCCGGCACCCCGCCGCTGGACGCGGCCGCGCTGTCCGTGCTCTGGTTCGAGGAGGGTGACGGCGTCGCCCTGTTCGAGAACGGCGAACTCCTGGCCGTCATTCCGAGCTGGGCGGACATGGACCGCGGCATGCCCGGTTACGCGCGGGACGCCGTGGGCGAGTCACCGTTCGCGTGGTCGCTGGCCGAGGCGATGGAAGGGCTGTCGACCCGCGTCGCCGAGGCGCGCGCCTACTGGCGGTGGCGGGAGACGGAGGGAAGCTGGGCCTCGTTCCAGCAGTTCGTGATGGGCCACCTGGACGGCAGGGTCGGCCCGCCGGGCCGCTACTGGGAGATCGGCGGCGGCGGTCTGCCCGTGATCGGCGTGACGGAACGCCCGGCCACGGCCGCACGCGACCACGCCGTCCTGTCGACGGTGGGGATGAGCTGCCAGCGGATGCCGGGAGCCGAGCTCTACGACACGGCCTGCCGGGTGGAGCTCGCCGTCGCGACGCGACGGGATCCGAGGGTGGTCACCCGGCTGTTCGCCTGGCTGGGCCGGTATCCCTGGCGATCGGTGACCTGGCTGGGGCACGGTCACACGGCCCGGTGGCGGGCCGACGCGTTCCCGATGGGCCTGGATTATCAGGGGGTCCTCATGCTCGCCGAGCCACCCGGATTTCCAGACATGTCAGGATTCGCGTTTGGGGGTGAACCGGTCCGCTGGCTGTGGCTGTTCCCGCTCACCGAGGCCGAACTCCGCTTCACCGCGGAGCAGGGGCACGAGGCGCTCGCCGCGCGCCTGGCCGTACGGCACCGCTGCTGACGGCGCCGGGGCTGACGGCGGGGCGAACGGTCATGGGCCGACGAGGAGCGTCAGCAGCAGCCAGACCGGGACGAGCGTGAACAGCAGGGAGTCGAGGCGGTCCATCGCTCCGCCGTGGCCGGGCAGCAGCGAGCTCATGTCCTTGATGCCGAGATCACGCTTGATCACCGACTCGACGAGATCCCCGAGGGTGGCGCAGACGACCACGACCGCGCCGAGGACCGCCCCCTGCCAGTAGCCGGAGTCGAGCCGGAAATGGACGAGTAACGCCCCGGCGACGACGCAGGCGAGCGCCGATCCGGCGAAGCCCTCCCACGTCTTCTTGGGGCTGATGAGCGGCGACATCCGGTGCTTGCCGAAGAAGATGCCGGCGAAATATCCCCCGATATCGCTGCAGACCGTCACGGCGATGAAGATGACGACCCGGTCGGCGCCGTCCTCCGGCTTCAGCAGCAGCGGCACGAACCCGGCGAACAGCGCCGGGTAGACCGCGACGAACATGCTCGCCGTCGCGTCCCTGACGAAGCCGTCGGCGCCCTGGAACATCCGCCAGATCAGCAGGACCATCGCGGTCACCGCGAACGCGCCGACGAGGAAGGGGACCCCGCCCCAGTACGGACCGACGACCATCGCCGCCATGCCGGCGAGCAGCGGCACCACCGGCACCCGGATGCCGTGGATCGCGAGCGCCTTGACCAGCTCGTGCACGCCGACGCCAACGGCGGCCAGGACGACGACCAGGAAGGCCGCCTTGACAATGTAGAGCGAGCCGATGACGACCACGCCGAGCACGACGCCGACCGCCACGGCGGCCGGCAGGTTCCGGCCCGTACGGCTCCCGCCCCCGGCGGCCGCGGCCGCTCCGGAGGCACCGCCGTCGCCGGCGGCCGACTTCCTGTCGGGCCCGTTCTCCGAGGTGGCGGCCGTTGCGTCCAAAACGTCCTACTCCCTATACGCGTGATCCTTGTGCCACGCCGCCGTCGCACGGCGCGGCACAAGGATCACGGTCGTACCGGTCCGTCGGCCCGGGTCGCGTCCGTCGCTCCCCGCCGCCGAGGTGTCGGTCAGACCTCGAGCAGCTCGGTTTCCTTGCCCTTCAGCAGCTCGTCGATCTTCGCGACGTGCCTGTGGGTGAGGTCGTCGAGCTCCTTCACCGCGCGGTGGACCTCGTCCTCACCGGCCTCGCCGTCCTTGACCATCTTGTCCAGGATGTCCTTGGCGTGACGGCGGATGTTCCGCACGGAGACCCGGGCGCCCTCCGCCTTGTTCCGGGCTATCTTGACGTACTCCTTGCGGCGCTCCTGCGACAGCTCGGGGAACACCACGCGGATGACCGCGCCGTCGTTGCCGGGGTTGACCCCGAGATCGCTGTCCCGGATGGCCTTCTCGATCGCGTTCAGCGAACCCTTGTCGTACGGCTGGACAAGGACCATCCGGGCCTCGGGGACGTGAAACGACGCGAGTTGCTGGATCGGAGTTGGCGACCCGTAGTAGTCCACGTTGATCTTGTTGAACATCGAGGGGGTGACGCGGCCGGTGCGGATACCCGAGAAATCCTCCTTGGCGACCGCCACCGCCTTTTCCATCTTCTCCTCCGCCTCGAGGAGGGTTTCGTCGATCACTGCGGCTCCCTATTTCCCTGCCGGACTCACCAGCGTGCCGATCTTCTCACCGCGAACCGCCCGCAGGATGTTGCCCTCGCCCATCAGATCGAAGACCACGATGGGCAGGCCGTTGTCCATGCACAGGCTGATCGCGGTGGCGTCCATGACCCCGAGACCTCGCGTCAGCACCTCACCGTACTCAAGCTGGTCGAACCGTACCGCATCGGGGTTCTTCCGCGGGTCCGCGTCGTAGACGCCGTCGACCTGCGTGCCCTTCAGCAGCGCCTCGGCGCCGATCTCCAGAGCCCGCTGCGCCGCACAGGTGTCGGTCGAGAAGAACGGCGATCCCAGCCCGGCGCCGAAGATGACCACTCGCCCCTTCTCCAGGTGCCGGATCGCCCTGCGCGGCAGGAACGGCTCGGCGACCTGCTGCATCGTTATCGCGGTCTGCACACGGGTGTCGATCCCGCGCTTCTCCAGGAAGTCCTGCAGAGCGAGGCAGTTTATGACGGTCCCGAGCATGCCCATGTAGTCGGCACGGGCACGGTCCATGCCCTGTTCGGACAGGGCGGCGCCGCGGAACATGTTGCCGCCGCCGACCACCACCGCCACCTGCACGCCCTCACGGACGGCCTCGGCGACGGAGTCGGCGAGCTGGGCGACGACGAGCGGGTCGATGCCGAGCGTGTCCCCCCCGGCGAACGCCTCTCCCGACAGCTTCAGCATCACCCGCTTCCAACGCAGCGGCCCGTCGTACGACGAAGCCGCCGGCGTGGCGGGTCTGATGTTTTCCTGCACGGCGGCGGCCTCCTCGAAATATCCCAGGGTCAACGGCTCTTGGCGGTAAGCCTAAGCCTGCCCCACCTTGTACCGGGTGAAGGCCAGAACCTTGACGCCGGCCTCGTCCGCGACCTTGGCGATCGTCTTCTTGTTGTCCTTCACGAACGCCTGCTCCAGCAGCGTGAAGTCCTTGTACCAGCCGTTGACGCGGCCCTCGACGATCTTCGCGATGGCCGGCTCGGGCTTGCCCTCCTCGCGGGTCATCTGCTCGAACAGCGACCGCTCCTTCTCGATCACCTCCGCCGGCACCTCGGCGGGGCTCAGGAACCTCGGCGCCATCGCGGCGGTGTGCTGCGCGATGTCCTTGGCCACCTCGGCGTTCGGCTGGTCGAGCTGGATCAGCACGCCGACCGCCGGCGGAAGCTGCGGGTCGGTCTTGTGCATGTACGACACGATGTACCCGCCGTCGAGCACGGAGAACCGGCGGATCTCGATCTTCTCGCCGAGCGTGGCGTTCGTCTCGTCGAGCAGCTCCTTGACGGTCTTGCCGTTCAGCTGGGACTCCAGCAGGGTCGGCACGTCTCCGGGCTTGGTCGCCAGGACATGGGCGACGATGTCGGCGGCGAGCTGCTGGAAGCGCTCGTTCTTGGCGACGAAGTCGGTCTCGCAGTTGATCTCCAGCAGCGCGGCCAGGGAGTCGCCCTCGTGCTTGACGGCCACCAGGCCGTTCGAGGCCGTGCGCGCCTCGCGCTTGCCGACGTCCTTGGCGCCCTTGAGACGCAGGATGTCGACGGCCTTGTCGAAGTCGCCAGCGGACTCCTCGAGCGCCTTCTTACAGTCCATCATGCCGGCGGCGGTCATCTCGCGAAGCCGCTTGACGTCGGCCATGTTCACGGAAGCCATTGTTCTGATTTCCTCTTCAGGACCAGGATGCGAATCGTCATGGGGGGCGGGCGCCCGCCGGTGTGTTCCAGCGGCCGGGCGCCCGCCCGATGAAGCGTGTCGCCGTTCCCGTACGGCTCGGCCGTACGGCGGCGGGAGCGTGCGTCAGGCCTGCTCGCCCTGAGCGTTCTGCGCGCTCTGGTCGGCCTGCTCCGCAGGCTGCTCGGCGGCCTGCTCGGCGGCGGGGGCCTCGCCGGCCTCGGCCGCTTCGGCGGCGGGGGCGGAGCCTTCGAGCAGCTCGCGCTCCCACTCGGCCAGCGGCTCCGCGACGGCGACACCGGCCGCCGGCTTCTCCTCACCGCGGGAGGCGCCGGCGCGGGTCATCAGTCCGTCGGCCACGGCGTCGGCGACCACACGGGTGAGGAGGCTGACGGCGCGGATCGCGTCGTCGTTACCCGGGATCGGGTAGTCGACCTCGTCGGGGTCGCAGTTGGTGTCCAGGATCGCGACGACCGGGATGCCGAGCTTCTTGGCCTCGTTGATCGCGATGTGCTCCTTCTTGGTGTCCACGACCCAGATCGCGCTCGGGACGCGGGCCATGTCGCGGATGCCGCCGAGGGTGCGCTCCAGCTTCTCCTTCTCGCGGCGGCGCATCAGGAGCTCCTTCTTCGTGAGCCCGGAGCCGGCCACGTTGTCGAAGTCGAGCTCCTCCAGCTCCTTGAGACGCTGGAGCCGCTTGTGCACGGTCGAGAAGTTGGTGAGCATGCCGCCCAGCCAGCGCTGGTTGACGTACGGCATGCCGACGCGCGACGCCTGCTCGGCGATAGCCTCCTGAGCCTGCTTCTTGGTGCCGATGAACATGATCGTGCCGCCGTGCGCGACGGTCTCCTTCACGAAGTCGTACGCGCGGTCGATGTACGACAGCGACATCCGCAGGTCGATCATGTAGATGCCGTTGCGCTCCGTGAGGATGAAGCGCTTCATCTTGGGGTTCCACCGGCGCGTCTGGTGGCCGAAGTGAACGCCGCTCTCAAGAAGCTGCCGCATGGTGACGACAGGGGCCATGGTGCTGTTCCTCCATGGTCGCGTGCCCTCGGGCACTGGCCTCGGTTGGTCACGCGGGCCCGTTGCCCGCGTCCTGACGCCCCGGGCCATCTTCACCGGGCGAGGTCGTGTTCTGGTGAACACGCCCCGGTCCGGACCGAGGAGACGGCCCCTGGTCGTGTCTCGCGCGATCTCGCGATCCGCGCGGACACTCCCGTGAACGGGCGTGCGAATTCGGCCCGCACAAGCAGGCCGTCGAACAGTCTATACGGATCCGCCTTATCAGGTGACGACCGCTTCGTCGGCACCGGCGGCACCGGCGGCTTCGCGGGCGTGCGGCGCGGCCCCGCGCGGCGCCCGCGGGAACAGTCGGAGGTGGACCTCCGCCAGCCGGGCCCCTGTGGGAGCGTCCTCGGCCGCGCGCTCGGTCACCCGGTACGGATGGATGAGCTCGTTGATCCGCTCGGCCAGCGCTCGCAGTTCCTCGGCGTCGACCAGCAGCACCGCATGGGTGAGCCAGGCCGCGGCCCGCCACTCGCGAGACTCCCGGTCAGACTGCGCCAGGTAGTCGGCCAGCCGCTGCGCCGCCGCGGCCAGAACGGTGTCGATCACGGCCCGCTGCGCCTGAACGACGTCTGGGCTCAGCTCACCCTCGGGGTCCTCGAACCCCCAGCCGCGCTGGAGCGCCCGCCACACCCGCTCCCTGCCGTCCCCTCTGGGCGGCGCATCCGCCACGAACCCGTGTTTGGCCAGCGTTCGGAGGTGATAGCTGCACGCGCTGGGTGACAACCCGGTGACCTGGGCGCACTCCGTGGCCGTCGCCGGCCCCTCGGTCTGCAGCCGGGTCAGGATGGCCAGCCGGGCGGGATGCGCCATCGCTCGCAGGACTCCGGTGTCGGTGACCCGCCGGTACTCCTCCGACCGAACGCTCGTCATATCACCCCACGCTACCCGGTTCCAAGATATGAAGCCTTTACTTCACAACTATGAAGCACTAGTTTCACAATTATGTCGATCCCCTCCGTTGAGACCTCCGCCTCTCCCGAGTCAGGCGGCCCCGTCCCGTTACGGCGCCAGCGGGACTACCGGCTGCTCTGGTCGGCCCGCGCGGTCTCGGAGACCGGCAGCGAAGTGGCCCGGCTCGCGCTACCGCTCACGGCGGCCACCGTGCTGGCCGCGTCTCCGATCGAGATGGGCCTGCTCACCGCCGCTTCGACGGTCCCGTTCCTGCTGGTCGGCCTCCCGTCGGGCGCGCTCGCCGACCGCGTGATCCGCCGCAGGCCGGTGATGGCGACGTGCGAGGTCGCCGCCGGCCTCGCCGTACTGTCCGTGCCCGCGGCCTGGCTGGGCGGGCTGTTGAGCATCCCCTGGCTGATCGCGGTCGCGCTGACCGTCGGTGTGTGCACGGTGCTGTTCCGTTCGTTCAACCTTCCCCACCTGACGTCCGTGGTGGCGCCGTCGCAGCGGACAGCGGCCCTGGCGGGTTTCCAGTCCGTGTTCGCCATCGCCCAGATGTGCGGACCGAGCCTGGGCGGCCTGCTCGTCGCCCTGCTGACCGCCCCGGTGGCCGTCGTGGTCAACGCGGTCACGTTCCTGGCGTCCGCCCTCTGTCTCAGCGGCATCCGCGCGCCGGAGCACAGGACGCGCAGCCGACGAAGGGGCATGCTCCGCGAGATCGGCGAGGGCATGAGCGCGCTGGTGAGGCACGGCACGCTGCGCGCGCTCTGCGCCACCGGGATGATCGTCAACTTGCTCGGCGCGGCCCAGCTCGCGCTCTTCGTGCTGTTCGCCGTACGCGTGCTGGGCCTTCCCGGCGCTCTGGTGGGTGTGGCCGCGACCGGGTTCGGCGTCGGCGGGCTGCTCGGCGCCGTGCTCGCATCCCGGCTGGCCCGCCGGTTCGGCGAGAACCGGGTGCTCCTCGGCTCGGTGCTGTTCTTTCCCGTCGGATTCGTCGCGACGGCGGCGGCCGGGGGCCCGGTCTGGCTCGTCGTATGCCAGCTCGGCGCGGCAGAGGTGGTCACGGGTGTGGCCATCGTCTGCTACAGCGTCTGCGCGAGCTCCGTGACGATGCGTGAGGCTCCCGCCGAGTTGCTCGGCCGGGTGAACGCCACGATCGGCTTCGCCACCCAGGGCGTGATGGCGCCGGGCAGCATGCTCGGCGGCCTGCTCGGAGCGTCAATCGGCCTCCGGCCCACGCTGTGGGTGTGCTCGATCGCCGCGCTCCTCGTCATCCCCTGCCTGTGGCTGTCGCCCATTCGGCGCGGTGCTCGCCCCGCCGCGGCGGGCTCGACCAGTGCGGCTCCGCTCCCTCGATCAGCCCCGGCGGCCGCACGTAGGTGAGGGCGCCGAAAGCGCTGGGCATGGTGGCCAGCAGTCCGTCGGCCGACGGCTGCGGAACTCCGGCGCCGTCGACCCTGCCGAGATCGTCGAGCCAGCCGGCCGTGCGCGCCAGGCCCACCTCGACGTGCCACGATCCGCCCTCGGCCCGGCGGCGCAGCAGCGCGGCGACCGCGCCGAAGGCGGCGAGGAAGCCGCTGCCGTGATCGAGCGCCTGGGCCGGCAGTGGAGCAGGCCGGGATCCGTCGCCGTTCTCGTGGGCGATTCCGCAGGCCATCTGGACCAGACTGTCGAAGCCCCGTCTGCCGCCCCAGAGACCGCGGGAGCCGTACGCGGAGATGTCGACGCAGACGATTCCCGGCCGCAGCGCCGCGAGATCGGCCGGCCCGAACCCCCTGGCCGCCAGTGCCCCAGGCCGGTACGCCTGAATGACCACGTCGGCCTCCCGGACGAGGTCGCGCAGTGTCTCGGGCTCCGAGCGGAGATCGATGTGGCACGACCGCTTGCCGAACGCCGTCTCGACGACGAGCCCGGGCACCTCGGGCAGATGGGCGGCGCCGACCCGCAGCACCTCCGCCCCGTGAGCGGCGAGCGTGCGGGCGGCCACCGGCCCGGCGATCACCCGGGTCAGGTCGAGGACGCGCACCCCGCTCAGCGGCCGCTCCCCCTTCGGCGGTTCGTCTCGTCCGGACGGCCCGGCCGCACCCGAGGCGCCGGGCAGGCGGGTGAGCGCGACCAGGGGCCGCTCCGCGACCACGCGCGCCTGCGGGTGCGCGAGCCATTCGGCCCGGCTGCGCATCGCGGCCGCGCCCCCGCCCTCGCGGGTCACCGCCTCCTCGACGTCGAGGGCCGTACGGCTCTCGCAGGCGCGTGCGACGTCCTCCACGGTCGCCCCGGCCGGCAACTCCAGTGCCCGGAGCGCGGCGTCCCGATGGTGTGCGAAGTTGCAGTGCAGCCTGACCCAGCCGTCCCGGGTGCGATGGTCGCCCGACAGGGGCGCCCAGACATCGAGGTGCTCGCCGTCGACCTGGAAGTGTCGCTCGCTCTGGAAGGCCACCGCCGCGTGCCGCATATCGACGAGCACCTCCGGCGGATCGGCGGGCCTCCAGTAGGCGGCCACGGCGGCGGTCGCCGCGCCCACGCACACGGTGGCGGCCGTGCCGACCCGGAAGACGGACGGCAGCACCGGGTCCGCGCCGGTCACGCGGACGTCCGGCAGGGCGACCCCGACTCCCTCGCCGAGTTCCCGGATGAGCTCCCCGATCATGCCCGTCGCCCCCTCCCCCACTTGACCGCGATTCTCCGCGGGGAGTTGTCCACAGAACGCCGTTCGGCCCATCGAGGGTAGCCCTCGGTCGGCGACCGTCGGGGCCGGAGGTGGTCACATGGCCGCGAAAGATCGACTGGGCAGACGCGGCGAGCAGCTCGCCGCGGACTTCCTCGAGGCGGGGGGCATGCGGATTCTCGCCCGCAACTGGCGATGCTCGCAGGGTGAGATCGACATCCTCGCCAGGGACGGCGACACGCTGGTCGTCGTGGAGGTGAAGACCCGCTCCGGCCGCAGCCACGGCACCGCGTTCGAGGCGGTCACCCTCGAGAAGCTGCGGCGTCTGCGGCGCCTGGCGGGCCGGTGGCTGGCCGGGCGGTCCGAGACGTTCGGCGCGATCCGGGTCGACGTGGTCGCGCTGGAGCGGTTCGCCGGCGACTTCGCCGTACGCCACGAGCGCGGAGTGATCTGACATGGCCGTGGCGAGGACCCGGTGCGTCGCGCTGGTGGGCGTCACCGGCCGGATGGTCGAGGTCGAGGCCGACGTGGGGCCCGGAGTCGCGGGCACGCACTTCATCGGCCTCCTCGACACCGCGACCAGCGAGGCACGCGGGCGGGTGCGCTCGGCTTTGATCAACAGTCGCTTCGCCTGGCCCGACACACGGATCACGGTCAGCCTGTTCCCGGCGAGCCTGCCCAAGCGGGGCTCGATCTTCGATCTGGCCATCGCCGTCGCCGTGCTGGGCGCGGCCGGTGCCGTCCCCGCGCACCGCATCGCGGATCCGCTGTTCCTCGGCGAGCTGGGGCTCGACGGCAGGGTGCGGCCGATCAGGGGCGTGCTGCCCGCCGTGCTGGCGGCGGCGGAGGCGGGAATCGGCACGGTCGTCGTGCCCGCGTGCAACGCCGCCGAAGCGGCCCTCGTGCCCGGCCTCACCGTGCTCCCCGTCGCCCGCCTCGGCGAGCTCGTGCGGTGGCTGCGCACCGGCGACCTGAACCGCCTGCCGATCGCCGCCGGACCGCCCGTGCCGCCCACCGGGGCCGCCGATGCCGGGTCCACGACGAGCGGGCCGGAGAGCACGCCGGACCTGCGGGACGTGGCCGGTCAGCCGCTCGCGCGCAGGGCTCTGGAGGTGTGCGCGGCCGGTGGGCACAACCTCTGGATGGTCGGCCCGCCGGGCACAGGAAAGACCATGCTGGCCGAGCGGCTGCCGACCCTGCTGCCCCCGCTCGGCCGCGAAGAGGCCCTGCAGGCGTCGGCGATCCAATCGGTGGCGGGGACGCTCCCGGCCGGTCGGCCGCTGCTCACCCGGCCTCCGTTCGTGGCTCCGCATCACAGCGCGACGGTGGCCTCGATCGTGGGCGGCGGCAGCGGCGGGACGGTGCGTCCCGGCGCGGTGTCGCTCGCGCACCGGGGGGTGCTGTTCCTGGACGAAGCCCCCGAGTTCGCCGCCTCCGTGCTCGAGTCTCTGCGTCAGCCGCTCGAGTCCGGCACGGTGACGATCGCGCGGGCGAGCGGGACGATCACCTTTCCCGCTCGCTTCATGCTCGTCCTCGCGGCCAACCCGTGCCCCTGCGGCCGTCCGGGGACGTCGCGGGAACCCTGCCGGTGCACGCCGGGCGCCCGGCGGCGCTATCTGGCGCGGCTGTCCGGCCCGCTGCTCGACCGGATCGACGTGAAGGTGCGGGTCGGCCGGGCCACCCGGGCCGAACTGCTGGCGGACCGGCACTTCACCGAGTCGACCGAGGTCGTGGCACAGCGGGTCCTGCTCGCGAGGGAACGCGCCGCCCGGCGGCTGGCGGGGACGCCCTGGCGTGCGAACGCCGAGGTGCCGTCCGCCGCCCTGCACGACGAGTTCCGCCTGCCGAGCGAGGCCCTCGCCCCGCTGCATCGTGGCCTCGACCTCGGCACGCTCGGCGCGCGTGGGCTCGACCGAGTGCTCCGCCTGTCCTGGACCCTGGCCGACCTCGCGGACCGGGAGATCCCCGGCGAGCAGGAGACGTCCGGGGCGCTGGCGATGTGGCTGGGGGTGGACTGATGGGGGGACGTGAACCGATGGGTGAACCGCTGGAGGAGACGGGACGAGACGAGGGCCGGGCCGACACCGGGGCTCGGGCGGAGGGCCCGGCGGAGGCCCGGCACGGCGTCCCCGAGGATCACGCCCGGGAGGAGGAGCGGGCGGCCCGGGCCGCGCTCATGCGCATGGCCGAGGCCGGTGATCCGGTGATGGGCCGGCTGATCGCCGCGTACGGCCCGGTGGCCGCGCTGGAACAGGCTCGGCGCGGCGGGCTGGAGCCGGAGTTCGTGCGGCGGGAGGCCGCGCTCGCGTCGGCGTCGCGGCGCCGTCTCGATCTCACCCGGCTCGTCGCGGGTTGGGCCGCCCGCTACACGGACCCCGAGGCCCTGCTCACCGCGGGACTGGAGCAGGGGGCCCGGCTGGTGGTCCCCGGCGACGCCGAGTGGCCCACCCAGCTCGACGACCTCGCTGACCGGCGGCCGTTCGGACTGTGGCTCGATGGGCGGGCCAACCTGCGCTTCGCCTGCCTGCGCTCCGTCTCGATAGTCGGAGCACGGGCCGCGACCGCCTACGGGACGACCGTCGCGAGCGATCTCGGCTCGGGACTCGGCGAGCGCGGCTGGTCGGTGATCAGTGGTGGAGCCTACGGGATCGACGGCGCCGCCCACCGCGGCGCGCTGGCGGCCGGGGCGGCGACGGTGGCCGTGCTGGCCTGCGGTACGGACGTCTGCTATCCAACGGCTCACGAGGAGTTGTTCCGCGCCGTGCGCTCCCATGGCCTCGTGATCAGCGAATGGCCGCTGGGCTTCCATCCCACGAGGCCGAGGTTTCTCGTACGCAACCGGGTGATCGCCGCACTGTCGCGCGGCACGGTCGTCGTCGAGGCCGCGGCGCGGAGCGGAGCGCTCAACACCGGAGGGCACGCCGCCGACCTGAACCGGCATCTGATGGCCGTGCCCGGCCCGGTCACCTCGGAGACCTCGGTGGGCTGTCACGTGCTGATCAGGGAGGGCAGGGCGGTCTGTGTGACCTCCGCCGACGAAGTGATCGATCTGGTCGGCTCCATCGGGACCGACCTCGCCCCACATCCCCGGGGACCCGTGCTCCCCCGGGACGCGCTGAACGACGAGACGAGACGGGTGCTGGAGGCGGTGCCCGCCCGTGGCGGGACGGGGCCCGCCGCGGTCGCCGTCGCGGCCGGGGTGGATCTCACCACGGCCCTCGCCTGCCTCGGCGGGCTGGCCGCCGCCGGATTCGTGGAGCAGTCGAACCGCGGCTGGCGACTCCGCCGCTCTCGGTAGTCCGATTCATCGAGATCACGAAAGGGTCGACGGTTAGCATGCGAATCATGACCGTCCGCATCTCGGCAACGATCGACGTGGGGGACGGCAGGGAGATAACCCTGGGGGTCACCTGAGATGTCGTCCAACGGGTTCGAGCCGGTCCTGGCGGCGTTCGAGCGCCATCTTCGCCTGGAGCGAGGTCTGTCGCCGCACACCGTCAGGGCGTACCTGGGAGACATCGCCTCGCTGTTCGCGCACCTGGCGGCCGCGGAGCGGGAAAGCACCGGTCTGGAGGCGATCGCCGCTCTCGACGTCGCCGCTCTCCGCGACTGGCTGGGAGATCAGCATCGGGCCGGGCTGTCCCGGGCCACGCTGGCACGTCGAACGGCGTGCACGCGGGCCTTCACGGCCTTCTGCCACCGGCGCGGCTGGTCGGACCACGATCCCGGGTTGCTGCTGGGCACCGCCAAGCCGCGCCGGAGCCTGCCCAAGGTGCTGGACCAGGCGGAGGCCCGGGCCGTACTCGACGGGGCCGAGGCCGACCGGACGAGTTCCGGCGATCCCAGGGACCTGCGCGATCAGGCGATCATGGAGCTGCTCTACGCCACCGGTGTGCGGGTGAGCGAGCTGTGCGGTCTCGACCTGGACGACGTCGACCGCGATCGCCGGACCGTGCGGGTGCTGGGCAAGGGCGGCAGGGAGCGAACGGTGCCCGTGGGAGCGCCCGCGCTGCGCGCGCTGGACGCCTGGTGCGTGCGCGGCAGGCCGTCGCTGGTCCGCGAGAGCTCAGGGCCCGCCCTCTTCATCGGAGTGCGCGGGGGCCGGATCGACCAGGGCACGGTCAGGCGGATCGTGCACGCGCGGCTGGCGGAGATCGACGGAGCACCGGACATGGGCCCGCACGGCCTCCGGCACACCGCGGCCACCCATCTGCTCGAGGGCGGAGCCGACCTGCGCAGCGTTCAGGAGATGCTCGGCCACGCGTCGCTGTCCACCACGCAGATCTACACCCATGTGTCCGTCGAACGGCTCAGAGCCGCGTATCGGCAGGCTCACCCACGGGCCTGACCTGACTCTCCCCCGGCCCCGTCTCCGGCCAGGACGGCAGCAGGCGGACCCGGCCGAGGCCGAACAGCGCGAGGGGATCGAGGTAGCTCCTTCCGCGGAGGAGTCCCCAGTGGAGACAGACCCTCCGGCAATGTCCCACGACATCCTCGACCACCCCGATCACGTCGCCCGCTGCCACCCGTCCGCCGGCCACCACCGATGCCCGGACCGGGAGATAGGTGGTGCGCAGCCCGTTCGGGTGCGCGATGACGACGACGCCTCGCCCGGCCACCCGGCCGGCGTATCCGACGATTCCCGGACCGGCCGCGTGGACCTCGTCGCCGGCCCGCGCCGCGAGATCCACCCCACGGTGGCCGGCGAGCCACGGCCGGGGCGGCGGATCGAAGCCTCTGATCACCTGGCCGCGAACACCGAGCGGGCGACGCCATGACATGACCGCCGGGGCCGGCGATCCGCCGTCCGGGCCGTCGCCCGCACCAGTGGGCGGCGGCGGCCGCGACGAGAGGCCGATGCCGGACCAGGTGGTCACGAGGCAGGCGAGCAGGCAGATGACCGAGCGCATGCCCCAACAGTGCGACAGGCGGACGGCGCCCCGGCCCGCCGAACCCGGTTCTGGGGAAAACCGGGCTCGAGATCGGTCAGCTCGAGAATCCCTCCTTGGGCATCTCCAGATCCGGCTTGGCCAGTTCCTCTATGTTGACGTCCTTGAAGGTCACGACTCGCACGTTCTTCACAAAGCGCGCGGGACGGTACATGTCCCACACCCAGGCGTCCTGCATCTTCACGTCGAAGAAGACGTCACCGTTCTCGGCCGTCCGGACGTCGAGATCCACCGAGTTGGTCAGATAGAAGCGCCGCTCGGTCTCTACGACGTAGGTGAACAGTCCCACGACGTCGCGGTACTCCCGGTAGAGCTGCAGCTCCATCTCGGTCTCGTACTTCTCGAGGTCCTCGGCGCTCATCGTGCCCCCCGGGCGTGGGCCGGCACCGGCGCGACCGCCCTGTCCAGCTTCTGATGCACGGGTCCATCTTCGCCCACGTCCGACAGCAGCGACAGGCGGGCGGCCTCGCCCGCGGCCGCCTCGCTCCCGGCAGCCTGGGCTGCCGCCCAGTCGTCCGCAGCCTCATTCCCGGCCTCGGCACCCGTGCCGGCCAGACGCCACGAGCGCCGGTGGTGTGCGCACGGACCGTGCTCGAGCAGGGCCGCGGTGTGTTCGGGACAGCTGTAGCCCTTGTTGTCGGCCCAGCCGTACCGCGGCTCGGTGCGCGCGAGCTCGACCATGATCGCGTCCCGCTCGACCTTGGCCAGCACACTCGCGGCCGCGACGGAGGAACAGCTCATGTCGGCCTTGATGAGGGTGCGCACCGGTGGGGTGGTCGGCCCTCCGTCGAGCGCCAGCAGGCCGACCTTGACAGGGTCGGTCAGCCAGTCGTGGTTGCCGTCGAGGATCACCAGGTCCGGCACCACCTCGACCGCCTGCAGTGCCCGCAGGCCGGCGAGGCGCAGTGCCGCCATGATCCCGACCTCGTCGATCTCGTCCGGGGAGGCGTGCCCGACCGCGAAGGCACGCGCCCAGCGCCGGATCCTCGGCACCAGACGTTCCCGGGCGGCCGGCGTGAGCAGCTTGGAGTCGCGCACGCCCGTCGGCGCGGAGCGGCACTCGAGGTCGATGAGGACCACACCGACCGACACCGGACCGGCGAGCGCACCGCGCCCCACCTCGTCCATGCCGGCGAGCACGGCGTGACCGTCACGCTGCAGCGCCCGCTCCACGCGCAGGCTCGGCCGCCGCGGGCCGGTGCGTCGCGTCGAGCGCCGCGGTGCAGCGCCCGCGCGCGCCGCACTCCCCGCGCGCGCCGGAGCCCCCGCAGACGCCGACGTGGTGCTGGCCTGGCGAGCCGTCACGGGCTTGCCCCCTTCGACGGGTTCGGGACCTTGTCGAAGACGTCATGGTAGTTCCCGAGCCAGGCCCACCGGTTGACCGGCCAGACGATGGCGACGGCACGCCCGACGATCGCCGACTCGGGCACCGAGCCGGTCTTGCCGGTCCCGTTGTCATGGAATCGCGAGTCACCGGAGTCGGAGCGGTGGTCCCCCATGACCCACACCCTGCCGGGCGGCACGGTGATGTCGAAGCGCTTCAGGCTGGGCGCGTCTCCGGGCTTGACGTAGGGCTCGTTGATCGGGGTGCCGTTGATCGTGAGCCGTCCCTTGCGGTCGCAGCAGGCGACGTGGTCACCGGGCAGCCCGATGACGCGCTTGATGAGGTGCTCCCCCTCGTTGGTGGGCAGCAGCCCGACGAAGGTGAGCACGTCGTGCACGACCTTGGCCGGCCCGGTCTGCTGCGGGGTGGGAACGCCCTGGAGCCAGCCGTTGAAGTCGTCGAAGACGACCACGTCCCCGCGCTGCAGCGCGAACGGGCCCGGGGTGAGCTTGCTGACCACGACCCGGTCGCCCTCGATGAGGGTGTTCTCCATGGAGCCGGAGGGGATCCAGAACGCCTGCAGCAGGAAGGTCTTGACGATCAGGGAGATGAGCAGGGCCATGACGACGACGATGACCAGCTCGCGCACGGCATACCCGATGCTGCGGGCGACGCCGCGCGGTGAGCCGGCATGGGGCCCGGCCGTCCCGCGGTCGTCCCGGTGCGAACCCTCCGGCGAGTCCTCCCGCCGCGGCTCCTCCTCGGAAGGGCCCTCCGGCACGGAACCCTCCCGCCCGGGGTCGTCGCGCTCGGGACCGGAGCTGCTCATCGGGCGACCGCCTCAGGTTGGTGACGTGGCGCCGGGCCGAGGCGGTCCGGCGGCCAGTAACGGTATGCCACCCGACCGATCACGTCGTCCAGGGGCACCATCCCGCCACCGGGGTCCCCCAGGTGCGAGCGGGAGTCGTCGGAGTCGCTGCGGTGGTCCCCCATGACCCACACGTGCCCGGGTGGCACCCGCACGTCGAACCGGACGGTGCTGGGGGCGTCACCCGGGTGCAGGTACGGCTCCTTCAGGGGTCGGCCGTCCACGGTCACCCTGCCGTGGCTGCAGCAGGCGACCCGCTCGCCCGGCAGGCCGATGACCCGCTTGACGTAGTCGGTGCTGCCGGCGTCCGGTCCCCAGCCGCTCGGCTCGTGGAACACGATCACCTCGCCACGGTGCACGTCGGCGGCGTGCCACTTGAGCACGAGCACGCGGTCGCCGGGACGCAGGGCCGGGGTCATCGACGCCGAGGGGATGGCGAAGGGCTGGACCACGAAGAGGCCGACCGCCACGACCACCGCGACGGCGAGGACGACGGCGATCGGCCAGAGGTGGCGACAACGGCCGCCACGGCGCGAGGCGCGGCTCAGCGGGCCGGCGTCGTCTCGCGCTTCTCCTTGATCTTGGCAGCCTTGCCGCGCAGCTCGCGCAGGTAGTACAGCTTCGCGCGGCGCACGTCACCGCGGGTGACGACCTCGATCTTGTCGATGATCGGGGTGTGCACCGGGAAGGTGCGCTCGACACCGACGCCGAAGCTGACCTTGCGGACCGTGAACGTCTCCCCCACACCGCCACCGTGGCGGCGGATCACGACACCCTGGAAGACCTGGACGCGGGAGCGGTTGCCCTCGACCACCTTGACGTGGACCTTGACCGTGTCGCCGGCCCGGAAGTCCGGGACGTCCTCGCGCAGGCTGGCCTTGTTGACGTCATCGAGCTTGTGCATGATCGTTCGCTTTCTCGTCGGTGCCACAGGTCACCCACGGCGGTCGGTGTCGTGTGAGTCCATCGCGCGTCCCCGGGTCTGGTCGAGCCTCCGGGCCCACACCGCGTGCAGTGCGGGCGCGTGCTGGCCCCCTGTGGCAGGGAAGCACGAGGCAGGGGCACGATCCGATGGGGGACGCGACAGGTCAGTCTGCCACAGCGGGACGCTCCGCCCGAAATCGGCGCAGCACCTCGTGGTCGGCCGCGTCGAGCCCGTCCTCCCCCAGTGCAGCCAGCATGTCGGGCCGTCGCTCGGCGGTGCGCCGCAGCCGTTCGTCGCGTCGCCACCGCGCGACCTTGCCGTGGTGGCCGGACAGCAGCACCTCCGGCACCGGGTGGCCGCGCCACTCGGCGGGTTTGGTGTAGACCGGGTACTCCAGCAGTCCGTCCTCGTGGGACTCCTCCACCAGCGACTCGGCGTTGCCGACGACGCCCGGCACGAGGCGGGCGATCGCCTCGACCATGGCGAGCACAGCCACCTCGCCGCCGTTGAGCACGTAGTCGCCGAGCGACACCGATGTGACCGGCAGGTGCCGCCGCGCCTCGTCATACACCCGCTCGTCGATCCCCTCGTAGCGACCGCACGCGAAGGCCAGCCACGGCTCGAGCGCGAGCCGACGTGCCATGGCCTGGGTGAACGGGACCCCGCTCGGCCCGGGGACGAGCAGGTGCGGCACGGCTGCGGATGCGTCGTCGGCCGCCCCCGCCGCGAGGACGTGGTCGAGCGCCTCTCCCCACGGCTCAGGACGCATCACCATCCCGGCGCCGCCGCCGTAGGGGGTGTCGTCGACGGTGCGGTGCCGGTCGTGGGTGAAGTCGCGCAGGTCGTGCACGTGCAGGTCGATGAGTCGGTCCCGGCGGGCCTTGCCGATGAGCGACAGGTCCAGCGGGGCCAGGTAGTCCGGGAAGATCGTGATGACGTCCAGGCGCACCCCTCAGCCCCCCTCACCGCTGTCGCGGTCCAGCTCCAGCAGGCCCTCCGGCGGGTCCACCACGACCCGTCCCCCGGCCAGGTCGACCTCGGGGACCAGCTGCTCGACGAACGGGATCCGCGCCTCGCCTCCGTCCTCGAGCGTGAGCACGAGCAGGTCCTGCACCGGCCGCATCTCCAGCGCGCGCACGGTGCCCAGCCGCTCCCCCGAGGGCGTCACCGCGACGAGGCCGACCAGTTCGTCCTCGTACCAGCCCTCCTCGCCACCGGCAGGCTCGTGCTCCGCGGCCTCCAGGTAGAGCTCGGTCCCCCGCAACGCCTCCGCGGCGGTGCGGTCGGTCGCCTCCGCGAAGCCGAGCAACGTGGTCTCCCCGTGCTGGCGCACCGACCGCAGCGTCAGCGGTCCCGCCGACGCGGGCCGGGTGACGAAGCGGGTGCCGGGCGCGAACCGCTCCTCCGGATTGTCGGTGTGCACCTGCACGGTCACCTCACCGCGCAGGCCGTGGGCCTTCCCGATGCGTGCGACCCGCACCTGCATGCTTGTCCTTCCTCGCGGCTCCTGCGACGTCGCCGCTGAGCTGTCTCGCGGCTCCTGCGACGTCGCCGCCGAGCTGTCTCGCGGCTCCTGCGACGTCGCCGCTGGGCTGTCTCGCGGCTCCTGCGACGTCGCCGCTGGCAGACAAAAGGGCGAGGTATGCCGGAACGCGCGTGTCCGGCATACCTCGCCTGTGCTTGTCAGACCCTCAGCGGTCGGTGTCGACGATGTCGACGCGCACCTGCTTGCCACCGGCGAGGGCGCTCATCACCGTCCGCAGCGCGCTGGCGGTGCGCCCGGAACGGCCGATCACCCGGCCGAGGTCGTCGGGGTGCACCCGCACCTCGAGCAGGTCACCGCGCCGCAGCGTCTTGTGGCGCACCACGACGTCGCCGTCGTGGTCGACGATGCCCTTGACGAGGTGCTCGAGCGCCTCCTCCAGCACGATCAGGCCTCGGAGCTCTCGGCGTCCGTCGGCGGCGCCGGCTGCGAGTCGGTCTGGTCGATGTCACCGGGGGCGGTGGGCACCTCGGCGCCGCTGGAGGCCTGGTCGTCCTGCGTCGCGGTGGCCGGCTGCACCTCGGCCTGCTCGCCCCGCTCGGACAGCCCCGCGTGCTCGGTGACGGCCTGCTCCTCCTGCGCCTGGGGCGCGGCCTTCTTCTTCGGCGTGGTGGCCGAGTCCTTCGGCTCCGAGGCGGCCTGCTTGGCGGCAGCCTCGAAGACGGCCTTCTTGTCCGGCTTGGCCTCGGCGGTGCGCAAGGTGCCCTCGGCGCCCGGCTCACCCTTGAACTTCTGCCAGTCGCCGGTCACCTTGAGCAGCGCGGCGACCTGCTCGGTCGGCTGGGCGCCGACGGACAGCCAGTACTGCGCACGCTCGGAGTTGATCTCGATGAACGAGGGCTCCTCGGTCGGGTGGTACTTGCCGATCTCCTCGATCGCCCGGCCGTCGCGCTTGGTGCGCGAGTCCATGACGACGACGCGGTAGTACGGGGCCCGGATCTTGCCGAGGCGCTTCAGACGAATCTTGACGGCCACGTTTGTGGTGTCTCCTGTTTCTGCTTCGGGGGTGAGCCGCGCGGCGCCGCGTGGGGCACGGACCGTGCGAGGGCTCGGGTGGACGCGTCCGGCGCGGTGAGAGGGGCCGCGGACAGACGGGTACGCCGGGTCATTCTGCCAGAGATCACCCCGCGAGCCGAACTCGCGGCCGCCCCGTGGCCACCCGCCCCGTGGCCACCCGGCCCGTGGCTGCTCAGCCGGCGGCCGCTCGCACGGCCAGGGCCGCGCGCACCACCTCTCGGGCGTCGGGGCGATCCGCCGGGCCGACCGCGAACCGGGGCACCTGCGCGAGCTCGGCCGGCAGGTGCACGTCGGCCTCGACGACCGCACCGCCGGACGCGTCCGCCAGCACCGCCTGCAACACCGCGAGGTCGTCGAGGACCGCCTCGCGCAGCAGGGCGACGCCCAGCTCCGCCGCGAGCGCCCGCGCGAAGCCGGTGCGGGCCGGCGAGTCCGGACCCGTCACGACCGCCAGCAGCCGGCGGCGCTGCCGGCGCGTGTAGGGCGGCGCGGGCCACTCCTCCACCGTGACCGCGTAACGGTCGTGGTCGCGCCAGGCGTGGCGCCCCTGGGCGTCGGACAGCCACAGGAACCGCGAGGAGTAGCCCTCGTGCCGGAACCCCAGCGACCGCAACAACCCCGCCGAGGTGGCATTGCCCGGCTGCACGCTCGCCTCGAGACGGTGCAGCCCCATCCCGGCCGGCTCCCGCGCCAGGACGAGCCCGATGACCAACCGGAGGCCCTCGGCGAACAGGCCGCGGCCGGCATACGGGTCGTAGGCGTCGTAGCCCATGCCGGCCGAGCAGGACCGGCCGCGAACGACGTTGGTGACGTTGACCTTTCCCACGATGTCGTGCTCACCCTCCCGCGTGAGCGCGTGCACCAGGAAGGTGCGGTGGTCGCGGGACTGGACCCGCAGGTGGTGCAGCAGGTCCTCGGGGTTGACCGGGTTCCAGGCCGAGAGCCGCGCCCGGGACTGCTCCACGGCGAGCCGGTATGCCGGGAGGTCGCCCTCGGTGACCGTGCGCACGTCCACGTGCTCGCCCTTGGCGCGCAGCGGCCCGACGGGAGCCGCTTCCTCGGCTGGCGCCATCAGGCGCCGGTCGGGTGCGGTCGACCGCGCAGGACCACCTGCTGCGGTGCCGTGAGGACCCGCACGTCTGCGCGCGGGTCGGTCTCGTAGACCACGAAGTCGGCGCTCTCCCCCTCTTCGAGGCCGGGCCTGCGCAGCCAGGCCCGCGCGCCCCAGGTGGCCGCGCTGAGCGCCTCGACCGGCGAGAGCCCGGCGCGGACGAGCTCGCCGACTTCCCGCCCGACCAGCCCGTGGGGCAGCGAGCCGCCGGCGTCGGTGCCGACGTAGATCGGGATGCCGGCCTCGTGGGCGGCGGCGATAGTGTCGTAGCGCCGGGCGTGCAGGGCTCGCATGTGCGCGGCGTAGGTCGGGAACTTGCCCTCCGCGGTGTCGGCGATGCTCGGGAAGGTGTCGATGTTGACCAGGGTCGGCACGATCGCGATGCCTTGCGCGGCAAAGGAACCGATCGTGTCGTCCTCCAACCCGGTGGCGTGCTCGATGCAGTCGGTGCCAGCCGCCGCGAAGTCGCGCAGCGACTGCTCACCGAAGCAGTGCGCGGTCACCCGGGCGCCCTCGGCGTGTGCCGCGGCGATCGCGGGTGCGAGCGCCTCCGCCGGCCAGCAGGGCGACAGGTCGCCGGTGTCCCGGTCGATCCAGTCACCGACCAGCTTGACCCAGCCGTCCCCCCTGCGCGCCTCCTGCCGCACGTAGGCGGTCAGGTCCTCCGGCTCGATCTCCCAGGCGTAGTTGCGGATGTAGCGCTTGGTGCGGGCGATGTGCCGGCCCGCGCGCACGATCCGCGGCAGGTCCTCCCGGTCGTCGACCCAGCGGGTGTCGGCCGGAGACCCGGCGTCGCGCAGCAGCAACGCGCCCGCGTCCCGGTCGGCCTGCGCCTGCCGCTCGCTGGTGGTGTCGTCCACGGCGCCGTGGGCGTCCAGCCCGACGTGGCAGTGGGCGTCGACCAGTCCGGGCAGCACCCAGCCGGAGACCGTCTGGACGTCGGCTCCCGCGGAGGGGGCGGCATACGAGACCCTCCCGTCGACGACCCACAGCTCGTCGCGGACCTCGTCCGGGCCGACGAGCACCGTGCCGACGACGTGCAGCACCGCTGCGCTCATGCGGGGGTGGTTCATGGGACGCGACTGTACCCATCCGTCTGGCGACGTCCCGCCCCGCTCTCGCCGGGCCGGCGCCGTTCAGCTGCCGGAGGCGAACAGCGCGGCGTAGCGCGAGAGGTACAGCGGCCAGCCACCGTCCCCGGAGACGCCCTCCTGCACGGAGCGCCATCCCGGACCGTGCCGGTCGAGGTGGCGGTGCTCCAGCTCCACCCGGGTGCGGTCCGGGGACTCGGCGATGAAGCGGACCTCCACCTCGCTGGTCAGGTCCGGATCGGTCTCGACCTGCCACTGCGGGCCGATGTCCCAGCTGAACACCACCCGGTGCGGCGGCTCGAAGACCAGGACCCGGGCCCAACGGCACTCGCTGCCGTCGGCGGCCCGGTCGTAGATGTGGCCACCGACCCTCGGCTCGAAGACGGTCTCCACGATCGGTTGCCCGAGCAGGTTGTGCTCCGGTGGCTTGACGTCGCCGAAGCGCTCGGTGAAGACGGCGAAGGCGCGCTCGATCGGCGCCTGGACGACGACGTGCTTCTGGACGGAGGTGACGGTGATCTGGCTCATGGGTCTTCCTCGGAGTTCTCGATGGCCTCCTGGAACCGGGTCATGGCCCTGTTCCAGAACGTGTCCAACTGGTCGCGCAGTGCGGCCACTCCCACCGGGTTCAGCCGGTAGATCCGTCGCGTGCCGACCGGCTGCTCGCTCACCAGCCTCGCGTCCTTGAGCACCTTCAGGTGCTGGGACACCGCGGGCCGGCTGACGGGGAGCTCAGCGGCGAGCTCGCCGACGGCACGGGGCCGCTCGGCCAGGCACTCGACGATGGCGCGACGGGTGCGGTCGGCGATCGCGTCCCAGGCATCCCGTTCGTCAGTGGCCACGAACGGTAAGTTACGACTTACCGATGCTCCGGTCAAGAGACCGGAGCAGATCCGTGCGGCGGCCCGACGGCCGGGCCGGTGGACCGCATGCGGGGCGGACGTCGTGGGTACCGAGCGCGACATGGACAACCCCGCCCAGCACGTGCAGCACCGCTATGCCCATGGCGAGCACCGCCCGCTCGGTGGCTACGTGGCGACCGGCCTGACGTATGCCGTCGCCGCGGGTGGGCTGCTCATCGCCGGCAAGCGCAAGGGTGCGGCCGCCGAGACGCGGATCTCGGCCAGCGACCTCGCCCTCATCACCGTGGCCACGCACCGCCTGGCGCGCACCCTGGCCAAGGACGCCGTCACCAGCCCGCTGCGGGCGCCGGTGACGCGCTACCGGGAGACCGGGATGCCCTCGGAGGTGAACGAGGAGGTCGCCCCGGAGGTCAAGGACCGGCCGCTGCTGCACACCATCGGTGAGCTCGTCACGTGCCCGTTCTGCCTCGGTCAGTGGGTGGCCACCGGCCTGGTCGGCGGGCACGTGCTCGCGCCGACCCTGACCCGGCTGGTCACCAGCACGTTGACGGCGGTCGCGGGTGCGGACGCGCTCCAGTTCGCCTACTCCGCTCTCCAGCGGCTGGAGGGTTCGGACGAGGGCTGAGCCGAGCGGGCCGCCTCGCCCGCGTGGTCGGCGACGAACTGCAGCACCTCGGTGTCGTCCACACCGGGGAAGACCCCCGGCGGCAGGACGGCCAGCAGGTGTGAGTGGGCGCGGGCGCTCGGCCAGACCCGCCCTTCCCAGTCGCGCCGCAGGTCGGCCGGCGGCTGGGTGCAGCAGGACGGGTCCGGGCACCCCGAGCGGGCCCGTGCCGTGGTGTCCCGCCCACGCATCCACCGGGCTTGGGCGTAGGGCACGCCCACGCTGACCGAGAACCGCCCGGCCGCCGTGCGCTCGGTGAGCGCCGTGCACCAGTAGCTGCCGCTGCGGGTGTCGGTGTACTGCTCGTAGGAGACGTCGTCGCTGCGCTCGAAGACCTGCCGCGCGGTCCAGAAGCGACACACGCGGGCACCCTCGATGGCGCCGGTGGAGTCCATCGGGAAGCGGACGCCGTCGTTCTCGTAGGCCTTGTAGATGACGCCGTCGGCGCTGATCCGCATGAAGTGGACCGGCACCTCCAGGTGCTGGGTGGCGAGGTTCGTGAAGCGGTGGGCCGCCGTCTCGTAGGACACCGCGTAGGCGTCGCGCAGGTCCTCCACCGAGATGTCCCGCTCCTTCTTGGCCGCGCGCAGCTGCGGCACGACGGTGCGTTCGGGCAACAGCACAGCGGCGGCGAAGTAGTTGATCTCCACCCGCTGGGCGAGGAACTCGGCGTAGTCGCGCGGTGGCTCGTGGCCGAGCACCACGTGCCCGATCGCCTGTAGCGCCAAGGCTCGACCGTCGCGGCTGCCCGGCCCCGGCTGCGGCAGGTAGACGACCCGGTTGGCCAGGTCGGTGACCGTGCGCGTCGAGGACGGCAGCTGACCGGTGTGCACCAGCCGGTAGCCCACGTGCGCGGCGAGCCGCTCCACCTCGGCCCGGGTCACCGGCCCCGAGCGGTAGCCGATGGCGCGGAGCAGCTCCTCGGCGCGCCGCTCCAGCTCGGGGAAGTAGTTGTCCACGGCCCGCATCCGCCGCCGCAGCTCGGCGTTGGCGCTCCGGGCGTACTCCGGGGTGGCCGCCCGCTGCTCCTGGGCCGCCTGCAAACTCTCGTACATCCCGACCAGGGCCTCCAGGGCCTCGTCCGGCAGCCCGGGCCCCATGCGCACCCGGGGGATCCCGAGCGCCTCGAATCCCGCGGAGCGCTGGACCCGCTCCCACTTCACCTCCAACGCGGTCCGCCGCGACGGGGGCGCCGGGGCCAGCAGGTCGGCGACCGGCATACCGAGGGCGGAGGCGAGCTCGGAGAGGACGGACAGGCGGGGCTCCCGCTTGCCGTTCTCGACGAGCGAGAGTGCCGAGGCCGACAGGCCCACCCGCTCGGCGAGCGCCGCCAGGGTCAGGCCGCGTGCGCGCCGGTGGTGCCGCAGCCCGCGGCCCAGGGCGAGCGGATCGGTGCCGTCCGTAGGGGCGGTGGAGGGGACCTCCTCGGCCAGCGGGCGGAACGGAAGCAGGCGACCGGTGGGCGCGGGCGTCGTCATTCCGCGACGGTAGCGCAAATTTCGCGGATCTTTACCAAAGGTTCCCCTGTCATGCGCCGGACGGGCCCGGCAATGTGTCAAGTGCCGCCATCCACCAAACGGACAGGAGCCACCTGATGACCACCGTGACCCGACCCCGCACCGAGCAGTCCACGCCCGACCCCGGTATGCCGGAGCTCACCGCCTTCCAGCGGCAGGCCCGCGACCTGCAGCGCACGTGGGCCACCGACCCGCGCTGGCAGGGCGTCGAGCGCCGCTACACCGCCGAGGACGTCGTCCGCCTGCGCGGCTCCGTGGTCGAGGAGCACACCTTGGCCCGGCGCGGCGCGCAGCGCCTCTGGGAGGCCTTGCGCACCAAGCCGTTCGTCCGCTCCCTCGGTGCGCTGACCGGCAACCAGGCCGTGCAGCAGGTCAAGGCCGGCCTCGAGGCGATCTACCTGTCCGGCTGGCAGGTCGCCGCCGACGCCAACCTCGCGGGGCAGACCTACCCCGACCAGAGCCTCTACCCGGCCAACTCGGTGCCGGCCGTGGTCCGCCGGATCAACAACGCCCTGCAGCGCGCCGACCAGATCCAGTGGTCCACCACGGACGGGGAGGGTGAGCTCATCGACTTCCTCGCCCCGATCGTCGCCGACGCCGAGGCCGGGTTCGGAGGCGCCCTCAACGTCTTCGAGCTGATGAAGTCGATGATCGCGGCCGGCGCCGCCGGCGTGCACTTCGAGGACCAGCTGGCCTCGGAGAAGAAGTGCGGCCACCTCGGCGGCAAGGTCCTCATCCCCACCGCCCAGCACGTGCGCACACTGACCTCGGCACGGCTGGCCGCGGACGTCCTCGGCGTCCCGTCCCTGGTGGTCGCCCGCACCGACGCGCTCGGCGCCGACCTGCTCACCAGCGACGTCGACCCGGTCGACCGGGAGTTCTGCACCGGCGAGCGCACCAGCGAGGGCTTCTACCGGGTGCGCAGCGGGATCGAGCCCGTCCTCGCCCGGGCGCGCGCCTACGCGCCGTATGCCGACCTCATCTGGGTCGAGACCGGCACCCCTGACCTGGGCCTCGCCAAGGAGTTCGCGGACGAGATCCACCGCGACTTCCCGGACCAGATGCTGGCCTACAACTGCTCGCCGTCGTTCAACTGGAAGGCCGCGCTCGACGACGCGGAGATCGCGCGCTTCCAGGACGAGCTCGGCTCGCTGGGCTACAAGTTCCAGTTCATCACCCTGGCCGGGTTCCACGCCCTCAACCACGCGATGTTCGACTTGGCGCACCGCTACGCGCAGCAGGGCATGCCCGCCTACGTCGAGCTGCAGCAGGCCGAGTTCGCGTCCGCCGAGCAGGGCTACACGGCCGTGAAGCACCAGGCCGAGGTCGGGACCGGCTACTTCGACCAGGTCAGCAAGGCGATCAACCCCGATAGCGGCACCCTCGCGCTCGACGGGTCGACCGAGACCGCCCAGTTCCACTGACCGGCCGGGCGCTTCGCAGCGGCGGGCCGCCCGGCCCGGCGGGGCGCCCGACATCGCTTGTTGCTGGTGGTTGGCGACTCCCGAGTCGCGAACCACCAGCAACTAGCGTTCCGAGGGCGGGGCGCCCGCTCAGCCCTTGCCGAGGTACTTCTCGAACCCCTTCGGCAGGTTCGCGGGGTCGAACGCATCCTGGCCGCCGTCGCCACTGCCGCCGTCAGCGCCGTCCTGGCCGGTCGGCATACCGAAGGCGTCGTTGGCCGCGGCGATGCGGGCGTTGGCCTCCCGCTCGGCCGCGGCCCGCTCCTCGGCGGCGCGCTTGGCGGGGTTGCCGCTCTTGGACTTCTTGCGCTGCTGCTGCTTCTTGCCCTTCTTGCCGCCGGGGCCACCCATGCCGGGGATGCTCGGCATCCCGGGCACTCCCCCGCCGCCGCGGCGCATCTGGCGCATCATCTTCTGGGCCTGGCCGAACCGCTCGAGCAGCTGGTTGACCTCGGAGACGGTGACGCCGGAGCCCCTGGCGATGCGGGCCCGGCGCGACCCGTTGATCTGCTTGGGGTGAGTGCGTTCGAACGGCGTCATCGAGCGGACCATGGCCTCGACCCGGTCGAACTCCCGCTCGTCGAGGGAGTCCAGCTGCTGCCGCATCTGCTGCATCCCGGGCATCATGCCGAGCATCTGCTTGAGCGAGCCCATCTTCTTGATGGCCGCCATCTGCTGGAGGAAGTCGTCGAAGGTGAAGTCCTCCTCCGCCATGAACTTCCGCGTCATCTCGGCGGCTTGGGCGCGGTCGAACGCCTTCTCCGCCTGCTCGATCAGGGTGAGCACGTCGCCCATGTCGAGGATCCGGGAGGCCATCCGGTCGGGGTGGAAGACCTCGATGTCCTTCACCTGCTCGCCGGTGGAGGCGAACATGATCGGCTTGCCGGTCACCGTCGCCACGGAGAGGGCCGCACCACCGCGGGCGTCACCGTCGAGCTTGGACAGGACCACCCCGGTCACGCCGACGCCGCGCTCGAACGCCTCGGCCGTCTCCACGGCGGCCTGGCCGATCATCGCGTCGATGACGAACAGCACCTCGTCGGCCGCCGTCTCGATCTTGATGTCGTGGGCCTGCTGCATGAGCTCGACGTCGATCGAGAGCCGGCCGGCGGTGTCGATGATGACGACGTCGTGCTGGTGGTGGCGGGCGTACTCGACGCCGTCGACGGCCACGTCGACCGGGTCGCCGAAGGACCGGGTCCCCTCGCCGGTGTCGAGCGCGGCGTCGTGGCCGTAGACGTTGCCCCGCTCGGGAGCGAACACCGGCACACCGGCACGCTCGCCGACGACCTCGAGCTGGGTGACCGCGTTGGGCCGCTGCAGGTCGGCCGCCACGAGGACGGGCGTGTGGCCCTGGTCCTTGAGCCATTTGCCGAGCTTGCCGGCGAACGTGGTCTTACCGGAGCCCTGCAGGCCCGCCAGCATGATCACCGTGGGACCGGACTTGGCGAACTGGATCGTGCGGGTCTGCCCGCCGAGGATCGAGACGAGCTCGTCGTTGACGATCTTGACGACCTGCTGGGCCGGGTTCAGGGCACCGCTGACCTCGGCGCCGAGCGCCCGCTCGCGCACCTGTCGCGTGAACTGCTTGACCACGGGTAGCGCGACGTCGGCGTCGAGCAGCGCGGTGCGGATGTCGCGGACGGTGGCGTTGACGTCGGACTCGCTCAGGCGCCCCTTGCGCTTGAGGTTCTTGAACGTCAGGGTGAGTCGGTCAGACAGGCTCGTGAACACCGGTCAAGGTTAACTGTCCCGCCGCCTCGCCCCGACCGCGCGGGACCCGCCACGGCGTCCAGCCGTATGCCGTCTCGTCGTGTTCGTGCCGGTCGATCCCCTCGTGCTCCACGCGCCCGGGCACCCGGAAGCCAACCGTCCGCTCCAGCGCCGTGCCGATCAGCCAGGTGGCGGCGAACGACACCGCCGCCACGGTGAACGCGGCGGCGGCCTGCCGCGCCAGCTGGCCGGCGCCGCCGCCGTAGGCCAGCCCGGCCACGCCGGCCGGCGTCGACGGGGCGGCCAGCACGCCGATCGCGACCGTGCCCAGCAGCCCGCCGACGAGGTGGACCCCGACCACGTCGAGGCTGTCGTCCACGCCGAAGCGGTGCTTCAGCGAGACGGCGGCCGAGCAGACCACGCCGGCGAGGAGGCCGAGCAGCACGGCGCCGAGCGGCGTCACCGCGTCGGCGGCCGGGGTGATCGCCACCAGGCCGGACACCACTCCGGAGGCGGCACCGATCGACGACGGCCGGCGCCCGCGCAGCCGGTCGAGCAGCAGCCACCCGAGCGCGGCCGCGGCCGGGGCCACGAAGGTGTCCACCCAGGCCAGGGCCGCAGTGTCCCCCGCGCCGAGGGCCGAGCCGGCGTTGAAACCGAACCAGCCGAACCAGAGCAGCGCCGTGCCGGTCACCACCATGGTGGGGTTGTGCGGGTGCATCGGCTCGGCCCGGAAGCCGAGCCGCCGGCCGAGCACCAGCGCGAGCGCGAGCGCCGCCGCGCCGGCGTTGACGTGCACCGCGGTGCCGCCGGCGAAGTCGAGCGCGTGCAGCCGGTTCGCGACCCACCCGCCGTGCGGTGCCGCGAGACCGTCGAGGGCGAAGACCCAGTGGGCGACGGGGAAGTACACGAGCGTCGCCCACAGCACGGTGAACAGCAGCCAGGTGCCGAACCGGGCACGGTCGGCGATGGCCCCGCTGACCAGCGCCACCGCGATCACCGCGAAGGCGCCCTGGAACCCGGCGAACGCCAGCACGGGAACACCGCCGACCACCTGTCCCGGGCCGAGCAGGTCACCCAGTCCTGCATGCTGCAGCGGGTCGCCCACGAGGCCGTGGACGGACTCGCCGAAGGTCTCGCTGTAGCCCCACAGGACCCAGACCACGCCGACGGTGCCCATCGCGCCGAGGCTCATCATCATCATGTTGAGCACGCTCTTGAGGCGGACCATGCCGCCGTAGAAGAGGGCCAGCCCGGGGGTCATCAGCAGGACGAGTGCCGCGCTGCCCAGGACCCACGCGGTGTTGCCGGTGTCGACCGGCGCCGAAGTCAGCTCCATGTCGCACGAGCGTGCCCGGCTGCTGTTTCACCTCGTCGCTCGTCGTGTTACGGCCGCGTGAAACTTCCACCGCGGGCGCCGCGGAGGTTGCCGACGCCTCCACGCGGGTAGGGGTGGCCCGTTCGCCACGGCCGTGACGACGAAGGGAGACGGCATGAGGGCACTGACCTGGCAGGGCAAGCGGGACGTGCGGGTGGAGAACGTCCCGGACCCACGGATCGAGCAGCCGACCGACGCGGTGGTACGCCTCACCAGCACCTGCATCTGCGGCTCGGACCTGCACCTCTACGAAACCCTCGGCGCCTTCATGGAGCAGGGCGACATCATCGGCCACGAGCCGATGGGCGTCGTGGAGGAGGTGGGGCCCGAGGCCGCCGAGCACGTGCAGGTCGGCGACCGGGTCGTCATCCCCTTCAACATCTCCTGCGGCCGCTGCTGGATGTGCCAGCACGGCCTCTACGCGCAGTGCGAGACCACCCAGAACCCCGACCAGGGCAAGGGCAAGGGCGCCTCGCTGTTCGGCTACACCAAGCTCTACGGCCACGTGCCCGGCGCGCAGGCGGAGTACCTGCGGGTGCCCATGGCGCACTTCGGCCCCGTCAAGGTGCCCGAGGGCTTCCCGGACGAGCGCTTCCTCTACCTGTCCGACGTGCTGCCCACCGCGTGGCAGTCCGTCGTGTACGCCGACATCCCGCAAGGGGGTTCGGTCGCCGTGCTCGGGTTGGGGCCGATCGGGCAGATGGCCGTGCGCGTCGCCCGGTTGCAGGGAGCCGAGAAGGTGTATGCCGTGGACCTCGTCCCCGAGCGCCTCGCCATGGCGCGCCGGCACGGGGCAGAGACGATCGACATCCGGCAGGTGAGCGACCTGCCGGCATACCTCCGGGACCGCACGGACGGCCGGGGGCCGGACGCGGTCATCGAGGCGGTGGGCATGGACGCCCACGGCAGCCCCGTGGCGTGGGCGGGCCAGCAGGTCGTGGCGGCGCTCCCCTCGCAGATCGCGGCGCCACTGGCCAAGCGCTTCGGGGTGGACCGGCTGACCTCGTTGCTCAACGCCATCTACTCGGTGCGCCGCGGGGGCACCGTGTCGATCATCGGCGTCTACGGCGGGGCCGTCGACCCGCTGCCGCTGGTGGACATCTTCGACCGCGGCATCCAGCTGCGGATGGGACAGGCGCACGTGCGGCGCTGGGTGGACGACATCATGCCGCACCTGATGGACGACGCCGACCCGCTCGGCACGGCGGATCTCGCCACCCACCACCTGCCGCTGGAGCAGGCACCGGGCGCCTACGACATGTTCATGAACAAGCAGGACGGCTGCATCAAGGTCGTGCTCCAGCCGGGGTCGTGAGCAGGGCACCGGTGGGACGCCGAGCAGCCGGGACCGACGAGGTCGTCGTCGTGACGGGCGCCTCGAGCGGGATCGCCCGGGCGGCGGCGGTCGCCTTCGCTCGCCGGGGCAGCCGCGTCGTGGTCGCGGCGCGGGACGCCGAGGCGTTGGCCGAGGTGGTCACCGAGTGCGCCGACGCCGGCGGCACGGCGCTCGCGGTGCCGACCGACGTCACCGACGAGGCCGCGGTCCGCGAGCTGGCCCGGCGCGCGCACGAGCGGTTCGGCCGGATCGACGTGTGGGTCAACGCGGCGGCCGTCATCCTCTACGGCGAGTTCCAGCACACCCCCTCGCAGGCCTACCGGCGGGTGATCGAGACCAACCTCATGGGCCAGGTCCACGGCGCACGGGCGGCGCTGCCCTACTTCCGCGAGCACCGCCGAGGGGTGCTGGTCAACATGGCGTCGGTGTGGGGCAGCGTCGGCTCGCCGTACGTCAGCTCGTACGTGGTGAGCAAGTTCGGCGTGCGGGCCTTCTCCGAGTCGCTCCAGGAGGAGCTGCGGATGCACCCCGAGACCCGGGACGTGCGGGTCTGCACGGTGCTGCCGCAGTCGGTGGACACCCCGATCTTCCGGCATGCCGGCAACTACACCGGTCACGAGACCAAGCCGGTGCCGCCGGTGGTCGACCCGGACCGGGTGGTGCGGGCCGTCCTGCGCTCGGTGGACCACCCGCGCCGCCAGCGCACGGTCGGGGTCTTCGGTCGCGCACTGGAGCTGGGGCACGCCGTGGCGCCGGTCGGGTTCAACCGCCTCGTCCCGTCCGTCATGAACGCGACCGCGCTGGGCCGGCGGTCGCCGGCCGACGACGGTCCGGGCAACCTGTTCGCCCCGATGCCGGACTGGAACCGGGTCGACGGCGGCTGGCGCAACCGCCCGCTGCGGGCGGCCCTGGTCGGTGGGGTGGGGCTCGTCGGCCTCCTGGCCGTCCGGACCGCCCGCCGCCGTTGACGGTCAGGCGATCAGGGCGTCGACGAACGCCTCGGGGTCGAAGGGCGCCAGGTCGTCGGGGCCCTCCCCCAGACCGACCAGCTTGACCGGGACGCCGAGCTTGCGCTGGACCGCCACGACGATCCCGCCCTTGGCGGTGCCGTCGAGCTTGGTCAGGACGATCCCGGTGATCTGCACGGCCTCGCTGAAGACCTCTGCCTGGCGCATGCCGTTCTGCCCCGTGGTGGCGTCGAGGACCAGCAGCACCTCGTCGATGGGGCTCTGCTTCTCGATGACCCGCTTGACCTTGGCCAGCTCGTCCATCAGCCCGACCTTGTTGTGCAGCCGCCCGGCGGTGTCGATGAGCACCACGTCGGCCTCCATCTCGACGGCCGACTTGACCGCGTCGAAGGCCACCGCCGCGGGGTCGGCCCCTTCGCGGTCGGAGCGGATGGTCGGCACGCCGACCCGCTCCCCCCACGTCTGCAGCTGGTCGGCGGCCGCCGCGCGGAAGGTGTCGGCCGCGCCGAGCATGACGTCCTTGTCCTCCGCCACGAGGACACGGGCGAGCTTGCCGACCGTGGTGGTCTTGCCCGTGCCGTTGACGCCGACCACCATCACGACGGCGGGTCGGCCGGCGACGCGGGAGGAGGCGATGTCGCGCTCCATGTCGGGCCCCACGAGGGAGAGCAGGTCCTCCCGCAGCCAACCGCGGACCGTGGCCTCGTCGCGGGCCCCCTCGATCTTGACCCGGCGCCGCAACGACTCCATGACCTCGGTGCTGGCCTCCACCCCGAGGTCGGACTGGATCAGGGTGTCCTCGACGTCCTCCCACGTCTCCTCGTCGAGGCCGCCACGGGACAGCAGCGTCAGCAGGCCCTGCCCGAGCGCCGTGTTGGAGCGCGCCAGACGCGAGCGCAGCCGGAGCATCCGGCCCTTGACCGGGGCCGGCTTCTCCGCCAGCCGCTCCTCCGGCTCGACGACCTCCGGCTCGGTGGGTGGTGGCTCGAGGGTGTCGACCCCCGCGGCGGTGTCGATGGTGCGCCGTTCGCTGTCCCGAGGAGTCTCGGCGTCGTCGCCCACCCCGGGGGCGTAGTCGATGCCCGGCCGGGGCCGCTCCTCGGTCTTCGGCAGGGTCGTGTGGCGACCACCTCGGCCGCGCACCAGGCCGACGACGAGGGCGACGACGGCCACGGCGACGCCGACGGCGATGACGATGATCTCGGTCACGGGATCCACGCAGTGAATCCTCTCAGACCCTGATGAGGCGGTTCAGCCCACCGAACCACCCTCGAACTGGCGGCTGTTCGGCATACTTCTGGCGGCCCGATCCGGGGCCGCGCGCTCAGTGGCGGGAGTCGGCGTGCCGCTGGGGGTTGCCGCCTGCATCGGAGCCGGCCCGGCTGCGCACCTCGCTGGCGCGGGACTTCGCGGTGGTGAGCGCGCCCTCGGTGCGCTCCTTGGCGCGGTCCGCGGCCTGCGACGTGCGGTGGCGGACGTGCGCCACGACCTCCTCCCCGTGGGGGGTCAGCACCTCGCGGCCCTCGCGTCGTGCCGGAACGGCCACGACGCCGACCACCACTGCGGCGATGACGACGCACACGAGCATCCCGATCACGAGAGTGAACATGGCACTAGGGTCCCCCGTTCGGGCACTGCACTCCAATCGACCCGCCGTGGCTGTGGCAAAGATCACGTCACGATGTGGTTGCGTGTGGCTGCTCCACGCGAGCGCACCCACCGACCGGAACGCCCGCGAGGACGCGCCTCAGGCGCTCCGCGGGTCCGCCTCCTCGGCCTCACCCGGACCGCCGGGCCCGCTCGGGCCGTCGCCGGGGGCGAGGTCGCGCAGCCGCTGGGAGACGACGGTCGTCACGCCGTCACCACGCATGCTCACGCCGTACAGCGCGTCGGCGATCTCCATGGTCCGCTTCTGGTGGGTGATCACGATGAGCTGGCTGGAGTCGCGCAGCTCCTCGAACAGGGTGATCAGCCGGCCGAGGTTGGCGTCGTCCAGGGCCGCCTCGACCTCGTCCATGATGTAGAAGGGGCTGGGCCGGGCCTTGAAGATCGACACGAGCAGGGCGACGGCCACGAGCGAGCGCTCACCGCCGGACAGCAGCGAGAGCCGCTTGATCTTCTTGCCCGGCGGACGGGCCTCGACCTCGATGCCGGTGGTGAGCATGTTGCCGGGGTCGGTGAGCACGAGCCGTCCCTCGCCGCCGGGGAAGAGCCGGCCGAACACCCCCTCGAACTGCGCCGCGGTGTCGGCGTAGGCGTCGGCGAAGACGCGCTCGACCCGCTCGTCCACCTCCCGGACGATGTCGAGCAGGTCTCGCTTGGAGCTCTTGAGGTCCTCGAGCTGCTCGGTGAGGAACTTGTGGCGCTCCTCCAGGGCGGCATACTCCTCCAGGGCCAGCGGGTTGACCTTGCCGAGCTGGTTGAGCTTGCGCTCGGCACGGCGCAGTCGCTTCTCCTGCTCCTCGCGCACGAACGGCCGGGGCCGCGGCGGCTCAGCATCGGTGCCCTTGCCGTCCTCGTCGGCACCCGGGATGGGCGGGATGAGCTGGTGCGGGCCGTACTCCTCGGTCAGGGCCTCCGGCTCGATGCCCAGCTCCTCGACCGCCTTGGTCTGCAGGGCCTCGATCCGCAGCCGCTGCTGGGTTCGGGCCACCTCGTCCCGGTGCACCGTGTCGGTGAGCTCACGCAGCTCGTCGCCGAGTGACGCGACCTGACGGCGCACCTCGGCCAGCCCGCGCTCCCGCCCGGCACGCTCCTGCTCCGCCCGGGCGCGTGCGGCAGCGGCGAGCTCCAGCGAGGCACCGACCCGCTCGGCGGCGTGCCCGGCCCCCCGCTGCACGGCGGTGGCCACGGCGGCCTCCCGCCGACGGCGCTCGCGCCGGGCCGCCCGACGTTCCCGGGCCTGCAGCTCGGCGCGGGCCGCGGCCTCGAGGGAGTCCGCCCGTCCGTGCAGGGCCCGGGCCCGCTCCTCGCGGGTCCGCAGCGTCAGCCGGACCTCGGTCTCCGTCGCACGGCAGGTGCGGGCCTGCTCGGCCAGGCGGTCACGTTCGGCCGCGTCGGGCTCCTCCTCGCCCGGGTCCTCCTGGGCAGCGGCGAGGCGCTCCTCGAGCTCGGCGAGCTCGGCCTTCCCCGCCTCCAGCGCCTCCCGGGCCTCGGCGACGGCGTGCTCGCTGCGTTCGCGCTCTGCGCGGGCCGCGCGCATCGTCGCGCCGAGCTGGCCGAGCCGTTCGGCGACGGCGGACATCTTCGCGTCGGAGTCGTGCAGCCGCTCCAGGGCCTCCTCGACGACCTCCGAGGCGGCGCGGACCTTCTCCTCCGCAGCCGACTGCGCGAAGGTGGCCTCCTCGCCCCGCCGGACCGCCTCCTGCTGCCGCTCGCGGGCCTCGTCGACCGCGGCCTGGATCTCGATCAGGCTCGGGGCCGAGGAGCTCCCGCCCCGTGCGAAGCCGGGGGCGAAGACGTCGCCCTCGGGGGTGACGGCGGTGTGGCCCTCGGCCACCAGTTCGGAGACCTGCGCCAGCGTGGCGTCGTCCTCCGCCGCGGGCACCAGCACCACACCGGCGAGCAGCTGGGTGATGGCGGGCCGGACCTGCTCCGGGCAGCTGACCACGTCGAGGGCGGCCACGACGCCCTCCGGCAGCGGGCCGCGCGACGACTCCGCACCGGCGTCCCGCGCGGCGGTGGCCCCCACGAGCAACCCGGCCCGTCCCGCGTCGTCGGCCCGCAGTCGCTGCAGCGCCGACCGGGCGTGGTCGAGGGAGTCCACGGCCAGTGCGTCGGCGGCCCAGCCGAGCGCGGCCGCGACGGCCGCCTCGTGGCCACCGTCCACCTGCAGCAGGGCCGACACGGAGCCGACCACGCCGGGTACCTCCTCGCCCGCGGCGAGCAGGGCCTCGGCGCCGTCCTTGCGGCGCAGGCCCAGCTCCAGCGCCTCCAGCCGGGCGCCGAGCGTCTGCCGGTCCCGGTCGGCGGTACGGGCCTTCTCGCGCCACTCCTCCAGCTCGGCCTCGGCCCGCTCGAGCGCGGCGGCCGCGTCCTCGTAGGCGCTGTCGAGGCCCTCCTCCCCCTGCTCGTCGGCGGCGATGCTCGCCTCGAGCCGGGTGAACTCGTTCTCCGCCTCGGTGGCCCGGGCAGTGCTCTGGGCACCGTTCTCCCGCAGCCGTCCGATCTCGGCCTCCCCGGCCTCGATCCGGCTGCGCCGGGCGGCGACCTGGCCGGCCAGCCGGGCCAGGCCCTCACGCCGGTCGGCGGCCGCGCGGGCGAGGCGGGCGAGGCGCTGCTGCTCCTCGGCATGAGCGGACTCGGCTTGCTCCCGGCCGGCAACCGCCTCCTCGAGCGCGGCCCGGGCCTGGTCGATCTCCTCCTCGAGCGCCCGTTCCTGCTCGCGGACCTGCGCGGCCTGGCCCCGCAGCTGTTCGGGGTCACGTCCCTCGCCCTCCGGGTCCTCCTCGTCCTGGCTGAGCAGCCGGACCCGCTCGGCGGCGAGGCTGCCGGTGGAGCGGAGACGTTCCTGCAGCGCGGAGAGGGCGAACCACTCCTCCTGCGCCCGGGTGAGCTCCGGGGCGGCGAGCTCGGCCGCCCGCTCGAGCTCCGTCATACCGCTCTGGGCGCGCTGCAGCGCCTGCTCGACCTCGGTGCGCCGGGCGACCAGGGCGCTCTCGTCCGCGACCTCCTGCTCGAGGGTGCTGGTGAGCTGGACGAGGTCGTCGGCGAGCAGCCGCAGTCGCGCGTCGCGGACATCGGCCTGGATCACCGCAGCCTTGCGCGCGGTCTCGGCCTGCCGGCCGAGCGGGCCGAGCTGGCGGCGGATCTCACCGGTCAGATCGGTGACGCGGGTGAGGTTGGCCTCCATCTGGTCGAGCTTGCGCAGCGCGCGTTCCTTGCGCTTGCGGTGCTTGAGGACGCCCGCGGCCTCCTCGATGAAACCGCGCCGTTCCTCGGGGGTGGCCCGCAGGATGGCGTCGAGCTGGCCCTGCCCGACGATGACGTGCATCTCGCGGCCGATGCCGGAGTCGGACAGCAGCTCCTGGATGTCGAGCAGCCGGCAGGAGGTGCCGTTGATGGCGTACTCCGAGCCGCCGTTGCGGAACATGGTCCGCGCGATCGTCACCTCGGTGTAGTCGATCGGCAGCGCGCCGTCGCCGTTGTCGATGGTCAGCGCTACCTCGGCGCGCCCCAGCGGCGGGCGCCCGGCCGTGCCGGCGAAGATGACGTCCTCCATCTTGCCGCCGCGCAGGCTCTTGGCCCCCTGTTCGCCCATCACCCAGGCGAGGGCATCCACGACGTTGGACTTGCCGGACCCGTTCGGCCCGACGATGCAGGTGATGCCCGGCTCCAGCTTCATCGACGTCGCCGAGGCGAAGGACTTGAAGCCCTTCACGGTCAGGCTCTTGACGTACACGCGTGGTCGGCTTCCTGTGGTGGCGGTGCTGCTGGCTGGTGCTGTCTCGCGGCTCCGACGAGCCGCGAACACCATACCGGCGGGCGCGCACCGCACCGCGGAGGCGAGCGGCCGCTCCCGGCGGGTCGTGACCCGTGTGACAGGAGTGGTCAGAGCGTTGACGGATCGGTGTTCGCGCCGCAGAGCAGGACGCCGACCCGCTCGTCGGTGGCAGGCCGGTAGGCCCCCGTGAGCAGCGCTGCCCACGCGGCTGCCGTGCCGTGCTCGACGACCACCCGGAACCGCTCCCACAGGTTGCGCCGCGCACGGACAACCTGCTCGTCGGGCACGACCACGCTCTCGATCCCGTGGCGGCGCACCGCCTGCCAGGCCAGGCGGCCCAGCCGGCGCGCCCCCAGCGAGTCCGCCGCCACGCCACCCACCGGGACGTCCACCGGCTCACCGGCCGCGAGCGCGGCGTGCAGCGTCGGCGCGCCCTGCGGCTCCACCCCGACCAGCTGCACCGAGTCGCCCACCGCCACGGCACAGCCCCCGATCAGGCCGCCTCCGCCCACGACGACGAGCAGCGTGTCGAGCCCCTGCGGCACCTGCTCCAGCAACTCGAGCGCGATCGTGCCCTGCCCCGCCACGACCTCGGGCTGGTCGTAGGCGTGGACGAAGACCGAGGCGACGTGACCGGCATACTCCTCGGCGGCTGCGAGGGCGTGCGCGTACTCGGTACCCACCTGGCGCACGTCCGCCCCCAGGGCGTGCAGGCGCGCGACCTTGACCGCGGGAGCCGTCTCGGGGACGAAGACGACCGAGCGGTGCCCGAGCTGCGCGGCGGCGTGCGCGACCGCGAGGCCGGCGTTGCCGCCGCTGGCGGCCACGACCTGCAGCTGCCGGTGCCCAGGGCCGGCCGCGTCAGCCGCCGACAGGATCCGGTTGAAGGCGCCCCGAACCTTGAATGAGCCCGTGTGCTGGAGGAACTCACACTTCAGCGACACGGAGGCGGCCGGCGCCGGGCAGTCCGCACCCGTGACGGTCAGCACCGGGGTCGTCCGCAGGTGCCCCGAGAGCCGCTGGGCGGCGGCGCGGACGTCGGACGGCTGCGGGAGGTCGGGCTCGTCGGTCATCCCCCGATGGTGCCGCAGGGCACCGGCGGCGGCGCCGGAGGCATCGCCGAACGGCCGGTCGTGCGTCGACCGACCAGCCCCCCCGACTGCGTGCGCGACCCGGGTTCAGCCGGAGGTTTCGACCACCGACGCGGTGCTGGGTTCCAGCCCCGCTCGGAGACGGTCGTTGTCCTGCTGCAGGTCAGCGATCATGCTCTCGAGGTCCCGCACCCGGATACGCAGACGCGCCGTCTCGCGCAGGAGACGGTCATCTCGCATGGTGCGGTGACCGAGCAGTGCCTTGGCCATGGCCACTCCGTTGTGGGCCCCCGCTGTGGCAGGGGGTGGCGGGTGTCTTGCTCGCGGCGTACGTCCGCCGGGCTCCTCCAGAGTCCCACCCCCGCCGTCGCAGGTCAACGCCGGGGTCAGGGGTGGCGCAGCGCCGACAGGACGAGGCCCACGGGGATGCTCACGAGGACGATGAGGGCGAGCACGCGGTAGCCCCACCACGCCCAGCGCGGCTCCCCGGGGCGGCCGCGCACGGCGAGCAGGAAGAGGACCAGCGCCACCGCCAGGAGCACCCCGCCGATGTCGACCACCCAGGTGCGCGCGACGAGCGTGCCGAGGATGACCAGGGCGCTGCCGAGGTTCCACGTCGCCAGTTCTCCGGTGATCTGGGGCCGCCCGGGCAGCCGGTCCGCCAGCCAGGCCTGACCCACCCCGAGCCCAAGCTGGGCCACCCCCACGACGAGCACGAGGTATGCCGACACCCACGACCCGTGGGCCTCCCACCCGAGCGGGTGGGTCACCGCGGCGACGAGGCCGCCGCCGATGATCCCGACGAAACCCCAAAGGCCGAATGGCATGGCGTGCCAAGCACGTTCGCCCGTCCCGCCCGTGCGTCCGAGTTCCAGCGACGCCGCCACTTCTTCCTCCTGGCTCACTTCTCGACGAACCCCGTCACGTCGACCCGGTCCTCGCCCCACTGCGTCACCGTGGAGTCGACGTGACCGGGACGACTGGAGGTGCTCGGCTGCTCGCGCAGCAGTTGTTCCAGCTGCTGGACCGCGGCGCGGTCGCCCTGCACGCAGACCTCGACGCGACCGTCGGCCATGTTGCGGGCGTGTCCGACCAGGCCCAGCTCCAGGGCGCGAGCCCGGGTCCACCACCGGAATCCCACGCCCTGCACTCGTCCTCGCACGAAGATCGTCGCTCGCGCCATGCTCTCGATCGTAGGCAGCGACCGTGGGCCGGACTCGCCGGGTCGACGTACGCTCGGCCGATGAGCACGTCGACGACCGGGGACACGGAGCGACCGATTCGCTGGGGGTTCCTCGGCGCTGGAGGCATCGCCGACACCATGGCCCGCACCATCGCCCAGACGCCCGGGCACGAGGTGGTGGCCGTCGCGGCGCGCGACCCGGTGCGGGCCCGTGCCTTCGCCGACGAGCACGGCGCCCTCCGTGCCGCCGGCGACTACGCGGAGCTCGTGGAGGACCCGGACGTCGACGCGGTGTACCTCAACACCACCCACGCGGTCCACCACGAGCAGCTCCTCGTCACGATCGCCGCGGGCAAGCCGGTGCTCTGCGAGAAGCCGCTGACGCTCAACGCCGACCAGGCCCACGCGGCGCTCTCGGCCGCCCGGCACCACGGGGTGCTCGCCATGGAGGGCATGTGGATGCGGTGCCAGCCCCTGATCCGCCGGGCGACGCAGGCCGCGGCGGACGGGACGATCGGCGAGGTGGTGTCCGTGCAGGCGCGGCTGGGGGTCCGGTTTCCCTACGACCCCACCCACCGGATCTTCGACGCCGGCAACGGCGGCGGCGCACTGCTCGACCTCGGGGTCTATCCCGCGCACCTCGCGTGGCTCTTCCTCGGCGAGCCGGACACGCTGCAGGTCACCGGGTGCCTCGCTCCGACCGGCGTCGACGCGGCGGTGTCCCTGCAGTGGGGCTATGCCCGGGGCGCGAGCGCGCAGGTGTTCTGCTCCTCCCTGGGGGACGCCGCGCCCTCGGCGCTCGTGGTCGGCACCGCGGGCACCATCACGATCGATGCCTCCTTCCAGGACCCGCCGGCCATCACCATCGCCACCGACGCTGGCGAAGAGCGAGTCACGAGCGGCCGCAACGGTTTCCAGCCTGAACTCGAGGAGTTCGCCCGCTGCCTGCGGGCCGGCGCCGTCGAGAGCGAGCTGGTGCCGCACACGCACACGGTCGGGGTGTTGCAGGTGCTCGACGCGGCCCGGCTCGAACTGGGCGTGAAGTACCCGCAGGAGAGCCAGATCGGTCAGGTCTAGACCAGGTTGGCGTCAGCGGCGGCGGCGCGGGCGCGGCTGGCAGCGCGGGCAGGAGAACGAGGAGCGGTTCATGAACGACTCGCGGCGCAGCGGACGGCCGCAGCGGTGGCAGGGCTGTCCCTCCCGGCCGTAGGCATCGAGGGACCGCTCGAACCAGCCGCTCTGCCCGTTGACGTCGACGTAGAGCGCATCGAAGCTCGTCCCACCCGCGGCGAGGGCATCCGACATCACGTCGCGCGCGGCGCTGAGCACGCGCCCGAGCGCCGGCTTGGTCAGGGAGGCGGCCTCGCGCTCCCCGTGCACCTGGGCGCGCCAGAGCGCCTCGTCGGCATAGATGTTGCCGATGCCGGAGACCAGCCCCTGGTCGAGCAGCGCCCGCTTGATGCCGGTATGCCGTGCCTTCAGTCGCCGGACGACCGCACCCTGGTCGTAGGCCGCCTCGAGCGGGTCGGGGGCGATGTGGGTGATGGTCCCCGGCACGCCCCACTCCCGCGCGGGCCGTCCCGTGGCGGCGGCCGGGTCCGGCACGAGGTCGGCGAGGAACAGCCCGCCGAAGGTGCGTTGGTCGACGAACCGCAGCTGGTTCGGTCGGCGCTCGTCGCCGTCGAGGTCGAAGGTGGCGTGCAGATGCTTCTCGGCAGGGGCGTCGGGGGCTTCGACGCGCAGTTGGCCACTCATCCCGAGGTGCACGACGAGGGCTTCGGGATCGCTGTCGGGGCCCTGGACGACCAGCCAGAGGTACTTGCCGCGGCGCTCGGCGGCGCGCACCACCGCGCCGGTGAGACGGGCGGCGAGGTCGACCGGTCCGGGCAGGTGTCGTCGGGCGACGCGCGCGCCGAGGATGGCGGCTCGGGTGACGGTGCGGCCGACCACGTGGTCGGCCAGGCCGCGGCGGACAACCTCGACCTCGGGCAGCTCAGGCATCCCGGCCGGTGGAGTCCTTCTCGTCGACGGGCGCGGCGGTGAGGACCGCCTCGGCGCGGCGGCTCAGCTCGGTCCAGGCCAGCTGGGCCGCCTGCTGCTCGGCCTCCTTCTTGCTGCGGCCGGTGCCGGTGCCGAGCACTTCCTGGCCGACGAGGGCCTCGGCGGTGAAAACCTTCTCGTGGTCGGGCCCCTCCTCGGTGACGTGGTACTCGGGCACGCCGAGGGCGCCGGAGGCGGTGAGCTCCTGCAGGCTGGTCTTCCAGTCCAGGGCGGCCCCCATCTGGGCGGTGGAGGCCATGAGCGGGTCGAGCAGGTGGTGCACCAGGGTCGCCGCGGCGGGCAGCCCGGCCGAGAGGTAGACGGTGCCGATCACCGCCTCGGTGGTGTCGGCCAGGATCGAGGCCTTGTTGCGTCCGCCGGTGCTCTCCTCGCCGCGACCGAGCATGAGGTAGTCGCCGAGGCCGAGGGTGCGCGCGACGTCGGCGAGCGCCCGACTGTTGACCACGGCGGCCCGCAGCTTGGCCAGCTGGCCCTCGGCGAGGTCCGGGTGCGCGGTGAAGAGGGTGTCGGTGACGACCAGGCCGAGCACGGAGTCGCCGAGGAACTCGAGGCGCTCGTTGTTCGGCAGGCCGCCGTGCTCGTAGGCGTAGGAGCGGTGCGTCAGGGCACGCTGGAGCAGCGACTCGTCGACGCTCTCGCCGACCACGCCCTTGAGGTGGTCGGCAAGCTCGGCGACGGGTCGCTGCGCAGCGCCGTCGGTGCGGGATGAGCGCGCGTTGGCCACGCGATCCTCCGCCCGGTCAGCCCTGGTGCTCGCTGCGCTCCGCGGCGCCGTAGTGGCGGCCGGCGTAGGTGCCGCAGGACGGGCACGCGGTGTGCGGCAGCTTCGGTGCGTGGCACTGCGGGCACGCGGTGAGCGAGGTCGCGCTCGCCTTCCAGTTGGCGCGGCGGGATCGCGTGTTGGAGCGCGACATCTTCCGCTTCGGGACAGCCACGTCAGTTCCTCTTCTCGTCGGTGTTCTCGTCGGACTGCTGGTCCAACCCGCTGCGGCCGCTGGTGCCGCTCGGGGTGCTGCTCAGGTCACGCAGTGCCGCCCACCGGGGGTCCAGCACCTCGTGGTGGTGTGTCGGGTCGTCCGCGAGCCGTGCCCCGCACTCGGAGCACAGGCCCGGGCAGTCGTCCCGGCACACCGGTTGGAACGGCAGGGTGGGCACCACGGCGTCCCGGAGCACGGGTTCGAGGTCGATCAGGTCGCCCTCGAGCTCGCGCAGCTCGTCCTCGTCGTCATCCCCCACCTCTTCGTGGTGGGCGGCGCGGTCGGCGTAGGCGAACAGCTCCTGGAAGGTCGCGTCGACCTCACGGTCGACGGGGTCCAGGCACCGCACGCAGGCGCCGGTCGCATGGGCGTGGACCGAGCCGGTCACCAGGATGCCCTCGACAACCGACTCCAGCCGCACGTCCAGCTCGATGGGCTGGCCGGCTGCGACCGCGATGATGTCGGTGCCCAGGTCCTCCGGTGCCTCGACCGTGCGCTGCAGCGTCAGCATCGTCCCGGGCCGACGGCCCAGCTCCGAGGTGTCGATCACCAAGGGCTGGCGCGGGTCGAGACGACTCATGCTGGTGTGCTGCTCCACAGTGCGGTCGAGGTGGCTCGGCCCGCGCCGGATGGGACGCAGGCCGACACACGAGGTTACCGGAGGGGTGCCCCCGGTCCCAAAACGGTCAACCGGCCGCTCCGGCGCCGAGCCGCTCCTTGAGGGCCGCCTCGACGGCGGGGGTGACCATGCCCGAGACGTCCCCGCCGAGGGAGACGACTTCCTTGATGAGCGAGCTGGACAGGTGCGACAGCTCGGCCGCCCCCGGCAGGAAGACCGTCTCCACCCCGGTCAGCCGCCGGTTCATGAGGGCCATCGGCAGCTCGTAGGCGAAGTCGGTGTCGCTGCGCAGGCCCTTGACGATGGACTGGGCGCCCACCTCACGGCAGACGTCGACGAGGAGGCGGCCGCCGAAGGCCCGGATCCGGATGTTCGGCACGTCATGCAGGGCGTCGGCGAGCAGTTCCTGGCGTTCGTCGACGGTGAAGGTGCCGCGCTTGGCGGGGTTGTGCAGCAGCGCCACGACGACCTCGTCGTGCAGCGCGGCGGCGCGCTCGATCACGTCGACGTGGCCGCGGGTGACGGGGTCGTAGGAGCCGGGGCACACGCAGACTCTGGTCACGCCCTTGACCGTAACAGCGGCGACGTCGCAGGAGCCGCGAGACAGCACAGCGGCGACGTCGCAGGAGCCGCGTCGCAGGCGCCGTTCCTACGATGGACGCATGTCGCCTGACCTGCTGCTCCTGCCCGCTCGGGGCCTCGGCGGCCGCGGGACCGGCCGGCTGATCCGGCTCATCTACCGGATCCTCTTCGTGCGCTTCCTCTTCCACCTGTTCGGCTTCTGGGGAGCGATCGGCATCCTCGTCGCGATCGGGCTGGGGGTCTTCCTCTACAGCCGCTACCGCGGCCGCCGCTGACCGGCGGAACCCATCGGCCCGAGGCCCCGCGCCACCCGCACACCATCCCCGAGACCGGGCCCGACGCACCGGTCAAGGGTCCACCGCAGGAACCGCGTTCAGGCGCTCTCGTCCGGCTCGGGGACCTCGGCGAACCACACCGTCGTCTCGCCGTAGCGCCGCGGCCCGAGGGGGTGCAGCTGGGAGGGCCACAGCGGCTCCGGGGACCGGGTCGAGCGCTCGACGACCACGACCGCATCCCGCGCGAGCCACCGGTGGGCCACCAGCAGGTGCAGCAGGTCCCCGACGGCCGCCTCCCCCACGTCGTAGGGCGGGTCGATCAGGGTCAGGTCGAAGCGACCCTCCTCCCCGCCGTCCAGTGGACCGCCGAGCAGCACGCGTTCGGCCCGGTCGGCCACGACGCGGACCACGTCGCCCATCTCGAGCTCGCGCACGTTGCGGGTGGCGATCGAGGTGACCGGACGGGAGGCGTCGACGAGGACCACCCGCCGGGCACCGCGACTGGCCGCTTCGAGACCCAGGGCGCCGGAGCCGGCATACAGGTCGAGGACCCGGGCACCCGACAGGACGTCGAGGTGCTCCAGGCGCGAGAACACCGCCTCGCGGACCCGGTCGCTCGTGGGGCGGGTGCCGCTGCCCGGCGGGGTGTGCAGGCGCCGGCCGCCGGCGGTGCCGGCGATGATGCGCGTCACGACCGGCTCACCCGCGCTCCAGGAAGGCGGCCTGCTCCTCGTCGAGGGAGGCGGTGACCCGCTCACGCAGGGCGGCGTGGCGTTCGAGGTCCGGGTCGTCGGCGACGACCTCGGCGGCGTCCTCGCGGGCGGCGAGGATGAGGTCCTCGTCGCGCAGCAGGCGGAGCAGCCGCAGCTGGCGGTGGCCGCCGCTCTGGGCGGTGCCGAGCACGTCGCCCTCCTTGCGCTGCTCGAGGTCGAGCCGGGACAGCTCGAAGCCGTCGGTGGTGGAGGCCACCGCGTCGAGGCGTTCACGCCCGGGGCCCTCGCCCGCGCCGGTCATCAGCAGGCACAGTCCTGGTGCGCTGCCGCGGCCGACCCGCCCGCGCAGCTGGTGCAGCTGGGAGACCCCGAACCGGTCGGCGTCCACGATCACCATCACGGTCGCCGCGGGCACGTCGACCCCGACCTCCACGACCGTGGTGGACACCAGGACGTCGACGTCGCCGAGGGCGAAGGCGCGCATGGCGGCGTCCTTCTCGTCGGCCGGCATCCGGCCGTGCAGCACCGCGAGGCGTAGGCCCTGCAGGGCCGGGGTCGCCGCCAGCTCTTCGGCGACGTCGTAGACCGAGCGCATCGGGGGGCCACCCGCGTCGGAGGGGAGGTCCTCCTCGCTGCGTCCGCCGGCCGCCTCGGTCCCGGGCGGGTCCCCGATGCGGGGACACACGACATAGGCCCGGTGCCCGTCGTGAACCTCCTCGGCGACGCGTTCCCAGGTGCGTTCCACCCACCGGGGGCTGTCGGTCGGTACGACGTGCGTCGTGATGGGTGAGCGGCCACCCGGTAGCTCGGAGAGGGTCGAGGTCTCCATGTCGCCGAAGACGGTCATCGCCACCGACCGCGGGATGGGCGTCGCCGTCATCACCAGCACGTGCGGGGGCCGCTCGGCCTTGCCGCGCAGGGCGTCGCGCTGCTCCACCCCGAACCGGTGCTGCTCGTCGACGACCACGAGCCCGAGGTCGGCGAACTGCACGGCGTCCTGGATCAGGGCATGGGTGCCGACGACGATGCCGGCCTGGCCCGAGGCCGCCTGCAGCAGCGCCTCCTTGCGCTGCGCGGTCGGCTGGCTCCCGGTGAGCAGGGCGACGCGGGTGCCGATCTCGCTGCCGCCGAGCAGCCCGCCTTCGGCAAGGTCGCCGAGCAGCGCCGTGATGGACCGGTGGTGCTGGGCCGCCAACACCTCCGTCGGCGCGAGCAGGGCCGCCTGGCCCCCGGCGTCGAGGACGGTGAGCATCGCCAGCAGCGCGACCACCGTCTTGCCCGAGCCGACCTCGCCCTGCAGCAGGCGGTGCATGGGGTGCTCGCGGGCGAGGTCGTCGGTGATCGTCGCCTCGACCTCCTGCTGGCCGCGGGTGAGCTCGAAGGGCAGCCGCTGCTGGAAGGCTTCGCGCAGCCCTCCTGGCCGCACCGGGCGGGCGACCGCGAGGTCACCGGCCGCCCGTTGCCGCCGCATCGCCAGCGCGGTCTGCAGCACGAACGCCTCGTCGTAGCGCAGCCGCCGCAGCCCGCGCTTGACCTCGTCGCGGTCGTGCGGCAGGTGCAGCATCCGGTAGGCCTCGAGCTCGCCGACGAGTCCGCGGTGCAGCCGCACGGCTGCCGGGACCGGGTCCTCGAGGTCGGTGAGGGCGTGGAAGACCAAGCGGGCCAGCTCGGTCACGTGCATCGAGTGCAGGCCCGGGACCTCGAGGTAGACGGGCACGAGGCCGTCGCCGTAGATGTCGAGGGCCCCGGCGCCGGCGTCGCGGCCGTCGAAGAGGACGTAGCTGGGGTGGGCGAGCTGGGGCTTGCCGCGGTAGTACTGGACCTTGCCGGCGAAGACCCCGTGCAGCCCGGGCAGCAGCCGCTTCTCGTGGGCGTAGGGCTTGAAGAAGGTGAGCAGCAGCTCGTGCTGGGGTCGCTCGTGGGGCGGCACGTCGAGCCCGTCGCTCAGGGTGACGGTGAGCATCCGGCCCTTGCGCCGGTGCATGGTGCGGGTGGTCGCGCCGGTGATCTCGGCGACGAGGACGGCGTAGTCGCCTTCGCGCAGGTGGGTGAAGTCGGTGGCGTCGCCGCGCTCCATGTAGCGCCGCGGCAGGAAGTCCAGGAAGTCCCCGACGCTGTGGACGTCACGACTCTTGCCGAACTTCGCGGCGGCCGAGCCCACCACCGCGGACAGGCGGGTGTCGCGACCGACCTCGCTCACTCGACCCCCAGCAGGAGGGTCGGCCGCGGCTGCCCGCCGACGACGGCAGTGACCTCGAGGTCGGGACGGGCGACGTGGACCCGCTCGCTCACGCGGGCCGCGAGCCGGTCGGGGGCGTCGCGGCCGGTGACGAGGGTGAGCAGCTCGCCGCCGGCGGACAGCAGCCGCTCGGCGACCTCGGCCCCGATGTCGGCGAGGTCCGTGCCGGTCGTCACGACCTCTCCCTCGACCAGCCCCCGCACCGTTCCCTCCGCGGGGTCCTCGAGGGCCACGGCGCCCTGGCGGGTGCCGGCCGCCGCCCCCGTCATCGCCAGCAGGTTGTCCTGCGTGCCCGCGGCCGGGTCGAAGACCGCCATCGCCGCGATCGCCTGGACGACCGCGCGAGCGCGCACCACGTGGACGTCGAGCCCGTCGGCACCCGCGGCGCTCGCCGCTGCCTCCGCCGCCAGCAGGGAGTCCGGGCCGTCGGGCAGGAGCAGCACCGAGCCGGCCGCCGATCCGCGGACCGCCTCCAACAGCTGCCCCGCCGAGGCGCGGTGGCCCGGCTCGTCGGGCACCACGTGCGCACCGGCGTCGCCGAACACGGCCGCGAGGCCCGGACCGGCGGCACACGCCACGACGGCCACCTGCCCGGTGCGCTGGTCGGCCCGCGGCGGGCCGGCCTGGCTGGCGAAGTGGGTGACGTTGATCCGGTGCGGCCGCCCGGCGGCCATCCCGGCCTCGACGGCGGCGCCGACGTCGTCGGTGTGCACGTGCGCGTTCCACACGTCCGGTCCGCCCACCACCAGCACCGAGTCGCCCAACACGTCCAGCCGGTCGCGCAGCGCCCGCACGCGCACCTCGTCACTGTCCTCGAGCAGGAACATCACCTCGTATGCCGGCCCCGTGCCTGCCGCTCGGTCCCCACCGTCGTGCCCCGCACGGACGGTGCGGGTCTGTCCGGGCCGCCACCCACCGTCGTCGATGCGGCTCCAGCGCCGGCCGCCGACGACCCGCTCGAGCGCCTCCAGCAGCACGACGTAGCCGGCGCCGCCGGCGTCCACGACTCCGGCGCGCTGGAGCACGTCCAGCTGGTCGCGGGTGCCGACCAGGGCCGTCCGGGCGGCCTCGAGCGCAGCCGAGGTCACGGCATACAGGTCGGTGGTGCGGCAGGCGACGCGCTCGGCGCCGTCGGCGGCGGCCCGCGCCACGGTCAGGATCGTGCCCTCCAACGGCCGGGTGACACCGGCCCGCGCGAGGTCGTGGGCGCGGCGCAGCGCCCGGGCGAGCCCCTTGCCGTCCAGGGAGGCGTCCCCGCCCCGGGCCGCCTGCTCGCGGCACACGTCGCTGATGCCGCGCGCGAGCTGGCTGGCGATCACCCCGGAGTTGCCGCGGGCGGACTCCATGGTGGCCCGGGCGAAGGCCGCGATGACCTCCTCCAGCCGGGTCGACGTGGGGGCGCGGACGGCGTCGACCGCCGCGTCGAGGGTGAGCAGCAGGTTGGTGCCGGTGTCACCGTCGGGCACGGGGAAGACGTTGAGGTCGTCGATCTCGCCGCGGCGTTCAGCCAGCGCGGCGCGCGCGGTCACCGCCCACCGGCGCACGCCGGCGAGGTCCAACCGGGACAGCCGCTCCGCCGCCATCGCCGCCGCACTCCTTCCGGTCCGCCGTCCTCCCTGGTGAAGGCGAGGCTAACGCCCACCCCTGCCAGGACCCACCATTTGGGCGGGACCGCATCCCTCGGCTACGCTGGTGCGGTTCCCGGACCGGTGTGCGCGCCCGCCTGCGCCATCGTGGCCGGCCCACCATCGTCCCTCGAGTTCAGGAGATCACCCGTGGCTGCCACCTGCGACGTCTGCGGCAAGCGACCGAGCTTCGGTCACAACATCTCGCACTCGCACCGCCGCACCAAGCGCCGCTGGAACCCGAACATCCAGCGCGTCAAGGCGCTGGTGGGCGACGCGGGCACGACCCCCAAGCGGCTCAATGTCTGCACCTCCTGCCTCAAGGCCGGCAAGGTCAGCCGCTGAGCTGACCGGTCGCGGCGGCCCGCCGCCGCACTCCTCTCCACCCGGAACCGACCCCGTGACGTCCGTCGCGGCGGTCGGTTTCGTCGTGTCCGAGGCCTCGTCCGGTCGGGAGTGTCCTTCGACCGGTCGGGAGTGTCCTTGGGGCCCCGGAGCTTCCGCCCTCGGGAGGTGGGAGGCTCAGCCGCGGTCGGCGCCGGCGAAGTGGTCCCACCCGCCGCCGTGCAGTGACTGGCCGTCCAGGGTGAGGCCCTCTCCGTCGCGCACCTCACCCAGCGCACGCCAGCCGGTCGGCAGCTCTCGGCCGGCGGGGAAGCAGGCGAGCAGGGAGTGCTCCTCGCCACCGGTGAGCACGCACTCGCGGGCACGTGTGGTCCCGACGGCCGGCGCCAGCGCCGCCACGTCCGCGGCGAGCGCCTCGCCGGACAGGGCGAGTTGCACCCCGCTGGCCCGCGCGATCCGGCGACCGTCGCGCACGAGCCCGTCACTGAGGTCCAGCATGGCGGTGGCCCCCGCCAGGGCGGCCTGCGGTCCCTGGTCGTACGCCGGCCGCGGACGTCGGTGCGCGGCCACCAGGTCGGGGGCGAGCGAGGGAGTGCCCTCCTGCAGCAGCAGCAGCCCCGCGGCGGAGCGACCGAGAGTGCCACAGACTGCGACCACGTCCCCCGGACGGGCCCCGGACCGCAACACCGGTGCGCGCCCCTCGAGGTCCCCGAGGGCGGTGACGGAGACCACCAGCGTGCCGCTGGGCGCCGACGACAGGTCCCCACCGACGACGGGCACCCTCGCGTCGGCCGCGGCCTCGGCGAGTCCTCGGGAGAAGTCCTCCACCCAGGCCACGGGCGTGCGGACGTCGGCGACCAGGGTGACCAGCAGCCCGGTCGGGACACCCCCCATCGCCGCGATGTCAGCGACGTTCTGGGCCACCACCTTGGCGCCGACGTCCTCGGCACTCGACCACCCGTCGAGCCAATCACGCCCGCGCACCATCGTGTCCGTCGTGGCCAGGACGGCGTCGCCCGCCGCCAGCAGCGCGGTGTCGTCACCGGCGGGGACGAGGACGCCGGGGGCAGGGGGAAACAGCGGCAGGATCCGGTCGAGCAGCTCGTCCTCGTCGAGGTCGGCCAGCACGGGTCCGGTGCGCGGCGACGACCGGTCCCCGGACTCCTCGGACCTCACCACGTCGCCCACGCCTGCTCCTCCGCTCCGGCCCTCACCGCAGGCACGGTAGCGTCTGCCGTGCCGGCAGGCCGTGCCGGCAGCAGCGTTCGGAGTGCCAAGGGCTGGAGGGCGAGACTCGTGCGACGCCGGCAGGCCCTGCGCGCCGGCACCCCCGCGGTGCTCCTCGCCCTCGCCGCCGGGCTCGTAGCGGCGTGCAGCTCGGCCGTGCAGGTCACGCCCGCAGCCCGGGCCGACACCGCCGCGTGCGCGAAGGTGGCGCGCCACTGGCCGCAGCGCGTCGGCCACCTCGAGCGCACGAAGACCACCAGTGACTCACCCACGGTCGCGGCGTGGGGCGACCCTGCGGTGATCGCCCGCTGCGGGGTCACCTCACCGGGACCGACGACGGAGCAGTGCATCACCGTCAACGGCGTGGACTGGGTGGCCCACCGGCTCTCCGACGGAGTCCGGTTCGTCAGCTTCGGGCGCGACCCGGCCGTGGAGGTGCTCGTCCCGCACGACTACGCCCCCGAACCGTTGCTGCTACCCGCCTTCGCGCAGGCCGCCAAGCAGGTCCCCCAGGGCCAGCGCCACTGCACCGCCAGCGGCTGAGCCGGACCCGGTCAGCGCAGGCCGGTGCGGCGGGTCAGCGCCAGCTGCAGCAGTTCGTCGATGAGCTCGGAGTAGCCGATGCCGCTGGCCTCCCACACCTTCGGGTACATGGAGTACGGCGTGAACCCCGGCATGGTGTTGACCTCGTTGACGAGGACCTCACCGTTCTCGGTGTAGAAGCAGTCGACGCGCGCCAGACCCTCGCAGCCGGCGGCGTCGAAGGCGGTGGCCGCGACCCGCCGCGTCTCCTCACGAACGCTGTCGGGGACCTTCGCGGGGCAGGTGAGCTCGACGTCGGCCTCGGCGAGGTACTTCGCCTCGAAGTCATAGAAGTCGTGGCCCCGGACGACGGTGATCTCGCCGAGCTCGCTGGTGCGCGGCGGCGCGCCGTCGCGGCCTTCGAGGACTCCGCACTCGATCTCGCGGCCGAAGACGGCCGCCTCCACGATGACCTTGGGGTCGTGCTGGCGCGCGAGCTCGATCGCCGCCTCCAGCGCGTCCGGCCTGCTGACCTTGGAGATCCCCACGCTCGAACCCGCCCGCGCCGGCTTGACGAAGACCGGCCAGCTGAGCGCGGCGACGGCGTCCATGGCGGCGGCCTTGTCACGCTGCCACTCGCGGTCGGTGACCACCACGTAGGGCGAGACGGGGAGTCCGGCACCCGCGAGCACGACCTTCATGTGGTGCTTGTCCATCATGACGGCGGAGGCCAGGACCCCCGAGCCGACGTAGCGGATGTCGGCGAGGTCGAGCATCCCCTGCAGTGTGCCGTCCTCCCCGAAGGGGCCGTGCAGCAAGGGGAAGACCACGTCGACGTCCCCGAGCACCCGGGGGGCCTGACCGGGCTCCAGGACGCTGAGGGCCCGGTCAGTGGTGCTCAGCGGGAGCAGCACGCCCTTGCCGGTGCCGTCGACCTCGGGCAGGTGCCCGGGTGCGAGCTGCAGCGGGGCGGGGTCGTCGGCGACGAGGACCCACCGGCCGTCCCGGGCAATGCCGACCGGGACCACGTCGTACTTGTCGCGGTCGATCGCGCGCAGGACGCTGGCAGCCGTGGAGCAGGACACCACGTGCTCGGAGGACCGCCCGCCGAAGACGAGGGCGACGCGCGGACGCTGCCTCTCACCGGGGGCGGACTCGCCGCTGCTCGCGGCTGGGGAAACCGGTTCGGTGGTGCTCATCGACGGCGAGCCTAGCCGTCGCGGCGGCGCGGCGGCGGGCACCTCTGCCCGACACGCACGGGCCACGGCGTCGGCCGGCAGTGGACGGCCGCTGGCCGGACTTCGGGCGCGACGACCGGCACCCGCAGGAGGTCACTCCACGGACAGGTCGGCCTGCAACCGGCCGTCGCCTCCCGGGGCGAGGGGGAACCAGAGGACGTAGCGGTGCGCGGGCAGGACCGCCTCGGCGTACTCGACCGGGCGCGTGCCGGCATACGCGCGACGGGTGAGGCGGATCACCGGGACCGACGGGTTGATCTTCAGGTGCCGCGACTCGGAGTCGTCCGGCAGGCCGGCGGACACCGACTCCTCGCCCGAGTCGGGCAGGGCGCCACGCTCCTCGAGGTAGCCGTAGAGGCTGACCGGCTCCTCCCCGGCGAGCAGCCCGGCGGCGATCCGCTGGGGCAGCCAGGTGCGCTCGACCGCCAGGACCGAGTCGTCGCCGTGCCGGAGCCGCTCCAGCCGGGCGACGGCCCGCCCCTGCCGGACGCGCAGGTGACGGCGCACCGGTGGCGGCGGGTCGGGGTCGAGGACACAGCACAGGGTGGTCGTCGTCGGGTGCAGGTGCGCCCGACGCACCGCGTCGGCGAACGACCCGAGCCGCACCCGCAGCTCCAGCGGCGGGGACTGCACGAAGGTCCCCCGACCCTGTTCCGACCGCAGCAGGCCTTCGCGCACGAGGGACGCGATCGCGTTGCGCACGGTCATCCGCGCGACCCCGAACTCCGCGGCGAGCGTCCGCTCGGTCGGCAGGGCGCTGCCCGGCTCCAGGTCGGCGATGCGCTCGCGCAGCTGCTGGCGCAGCCACGAGTGCTTCGTGCCCGCCGCTCGATCGGCGTCCGGGCTCCCCCATTCCGCAGTCACATCCGCAGCCTAGCGACCAGCGGGTGGGACGCGGGGGACTTCCGGTTGACACCCCAGGCGGTCGCCACCATGCTCAGGCGAACCACCTTGGTCTAGACCACAGGAGCAGCAGGATGAGAAGAACGCTCGTGCCCTCGGCGCTCGGCCTCGCGGCCGCCGCCGGTCTCGTCGCGCCCCTCGCGGCCGCGCCCGCGCACGGCGCGCCACCGGCTCTGCACTCCGCCGGCGCCGTGGGCGCGGCCAACGACGCCGTCCTCCCTGTCGTGTCCCCCACGCCGCAGCACCTGAGCGGCCTCGGCGCCGACGTGCCGGTGACCTCCCGCGTGCGCCTCGTCGTCGACTCCCGCACCGATGACGCCGCACGACGGGAGGTCGAGCACCTGCTGCGCCAGCACGGCGTGGACCGGATTGACACGGTCTCGCCGGGGACGACCTCGGGCGGTGCGGGGCTGCTCACCGTCCGGCTCGGGCCGGCGGCGCGGCCGGACATCGCCGCGGGGTTGCACGACACGGCGGTGCCCGACCACGCGGAGGGCTATGCCCTGCGGGTCTCCTCCTCCGGTGCGACCAAGCAGGTGGTCCTCGGAGGCGTCGACGCGGACGGACAGTTCTACGCCGCGCAGACGCTGCGCCAGCTGTTCCGCGCCTCCGGCGACGCCAAGCTGGCCTCCGTGTCGGTCACCGACTACCCGTCCATGCCCCTGCGGGGCACGATCGAGGGCTTCTACGGGCCGCCCTGGACCCCACAGGAGCGCCTCGACCAGATGGACTTCTACGGCGACGTGAAGGCGAACACCTACGTCTACGCGCCGAAGAACGACCCCTACCACCGCGACAAGTGGCGCCAGCCCTACCCCGCCGAGAAGCTCGCCGAGCTGGGCACGCTCATCAAGCGGGCCGCGGCCAACCACGTGCGGTTCACCTTCGCCGTGTCCCCCGGTGAGTCGATCTGCTACTCCAGCGAGTCCGACCGGCGGGCCCTGGAGGCCAAGCTGCAGGCGCTCTACGACCTCGGCACCCGGTCCTTCTCCATCCCTCTCGACGACATCAACTACGGCGCCTGGAACTGCGCCGGCGACCGCGCGGCATTCGGGGACCCCGGGCGCGCTGCGGCCGCCCGTGCCCAGGTCGACCTGCTCAACGACCTGCAGCGCAACTGGATCGACCAGCACCCGGGCACCCAACCGCTGCAGATGGTGCCGACCGAGTACGGCGACCTCACCGACACCGCCTACAAGCAGGTGCTGCGTTCCAGCCTCGACCCCCAGGTCGTGGTCCAGTGGACCGGCACCGCGGTCGTGCCCCCGCAGGTGACCAACGACCAGGCCGACGCGGCCTCGAAGCTCTTCGGCCGCAAGGTGTTCCTGTGGGACAACTACCCCGTCAACGACTACGGGGCCACCGCCGGCCGGCTGTTGCTCGCGCCCTACGCGAAGCGAGAGGCGGGGCTGTCGAAGCACCTGTCCGGGATCGTGTCCAACCCCATGAACCAGGCCTATGCGAGCAAGATCGCGGTCTTCGGCGTCGCGGACTTCACCTGGAACGACTCCGCCTACGGCCCCGGCCGCGACTGGCCGCAGGCGATGTCCTACCTCGCACACGGCGACGAGGCCACCGCGCGGGCGCTGCTCGTGTTCGGCGACCTCGAGCACCTCGCGCCGACCTTCGGCCCGAACCCGTGGCAGCCGCAGGCTCCCGAGCTCGCGCGCCGCGTCGCCGCGTTCTGGAAGACGTGGGACGCCGGCTCACCCGAGCAGGCGATCAGCGACCTGCGCCCGTATGCCGAGCGCATCGCGAGCGCTCCCGCCACCATCCGCTCCGGTCACGTCGCTGACGGCTTCCTCAAGGACGCCGCCCCGTGGCTCGACGCGACCGAGCTGTGGGGCAAGGCGCTGGTCACCACGCTGGATTCGCTGTCGGCACGGCTCGCCGGTGACAACGCCACCGGCGAGCGCCTCGGCGCGCAGGCAAAGGACCTCGAGCAACAGGCCGGCAAGGTCGTGGTCGATCCGGTCGAGAACGCCTGGGGCAGCGCCCGGGTGCGGGTCGGTGACGGAGTGCTGGACACCTTCGTGGCCAAGGCGCTCAGCCTGGCCCAGGAACCGGTCGCCGTCAGCGCTCCAGCCAAGGTGGTCTTCGACGCCGACGGGCGCGCCACGGTGCCCGTCACCGTGAGCAACCGCATCGCCGGTCCCGCGACGGACGTGACCGTGCGGGTGACCGTCGACGGCGGCTCTGTCGCGCCGGAGACGGTCGACGTCGGAGCCCTGGGCAACGGTGAGCAGGCCCGTGCCTCGTTCACGCTCAGCTGGCCCGGCGCGCCGCAGGCTCGCGCCGCCACGCTGCACACGAGCGTGAGCTGGACGACGGCGTCCGGCACGGCCTCTGCCTCCAGCGACCACACGGTGCAGGTCACCTGCGCCGAGCAGTCCACGCGACCGGTGGCCGTGACGGACGTGGACAGCCAGGAGACGGCAGCCGAGGACGGCGCGGCGACCAACGCGATCGACGGCGACACCAGCACCTACTGGCACACCGCCTGGTCGACCGGAAACCCGCCTCCCCCGCACCACATCACGCTGGACCTCGGCCGGTCCATGGACGTCTGCGCTCTGCGCTACCTGCCCCGGCAGGACAACGTGAACGGCCGGGTGGCGCGGTACGCGGTCTACCTCAGCGACGACGGGCAGACCTGGGGTCAGCCGGTGGCGACCGGCTCGTTCGCCAATGACACCAGCGAGAAGTGGGTGCCGTTCGCTGGCAGCCACGCCCGCTACGTGAAGTTCGTGGCGCTGCAGGAGGTCAACGGCAACCCGTGGACCTCGGCGGCGGAGCTGTCGGTGGACGCCCGCTGACCGCTCCGCACACTGGCGACCGGCCGGGGCGGGGTCAGCGGGTCTCGGCCTTGCGGGGCCGCGACATCAGGGCCTCGGCCACGTCGTGCGGGGACCGCCCTTCATGCACCACCGCGGCGACGTTCTCCACGATCGGCACGTCGACGTCGTGGCGCCGGGCGAGCTCGAGGATGGACTGGCACGACTTCACGCCCTCAGCGGTCTGCCGCGTCTGGGCAACCACCTCCTCGACCGACATACCCTGCCCGAGCTTGACGCCGAAGGTGTGGTTGCGCGACAGGGGCGACATGCAGGTCGCAATGAGGTCCCCGACACCGGCCAGGCCGGCGAAGGTCGCCGGATCGGCGCCGAGCGCCACGCCGAGGCGGGAGGTCTCGGCCAGCCCTCGAGTGATGATCGTCGCCTTGGTGTTGTCGCCGAACCCCATGCCCTGGGCCATCCCGACGGCGAGCGCGACGGCGTTCTTCACCGCGCCACCGAGCTCGGTGCCGACCACGTCGGTGTTGGTGTAGGGACGGAAGTATGGCGCCGCAGTCGCGGCCGCGACGGCCTCGGCCGTGCGCTCGTCGACCGACGCGACCACCGTGGCTGCCGGCTGCTTGCGGGCGATCTCGGGCGCGAGGTTGGGACCGGAGACGACCGCCACCCGCTCCGTCGGCACGCCGGCGACCTCGCAGATGACCTCGCTCATGCGCAGGGTGGTGCCGAGCTCGACCCCCTTCATCAGCGAGACCATCGTGATGTGCGGTGGCAGCACGGAGCGCCACCGCTCCAGGCTGTGGCGCAGCGTCTGCGAGGGGACGGCGAGGACGAGGATGTCCGCCCCGTCGACCGCCTCAGCGGCGTCGGCCGTCGCCTGCACCGCGTCGGGGATGCGCAGGTCCGGAAGGTACTCCGCGTTGACGCGGGTGGCGTTGATCCGCTCCACCAGCTCGGGACGGCGTCCCCACAGGCGCACCCGTCCCCCGGCGTCGGCGAGGATGGTGGCAAAGGCGGTCCCCCAGCTGCCGGTGCCGAACACGGCGGCTGTTGTCATCGGTCTCCTCCCGTGCCGCGGTCACTGCCGCGGCGACGTCGGTTCGGGTTGCCCGTCTCGGCCACGCCGGCCGCCCGGGGGTCGAAGCGCGAGGCCGGCGCCTGCTCCCCACGAATCTGCTCGAGCAGCTGGGTGATCGCCTCCATGATCCGATCGTTGGCCACGCGCAGCGTCCTCGCGTTGACCGGCTGCTCGTAGAGGTCCGCCAGGTCCACCGGCGGGCCGGCCCAGACGTGCACGGTCCGTCGCGGCAGGAGCCGGATCCGGTGGCCGTACGGCGGCAGGATCCGCTCCGGCCCCCACTGCGCCAACGGGATCACCGGGCACCGGGTCGCCAGCGCCACCCGGGCGGCGCCGGTCTTGCCGGTCATGGGCCACAGGTCGGGGTCACGGGTCAGCGTGCCCTCGGGCAGGATCCCGACGCAGGTGCCCCGTTCGACGGCCTGCACGGCGGCGCGGAAGGCATCTGCGGCTCGGCCGGTGCCGCGGTAGACGGGAATCTGCCCGGCGGCTCGCAGGACCGGGCCGACGACGGGCACCCGGAAGATCGACTCCTTGGCGAGGAAGGAGACCGGGCGCCCGTGGTCGAGCATGTAGTGCGCGAACGTCAGCGGGTCCACGTAGGACAGGTGGTTGACGGCCGCGACGAATCCGCCGCGGGCCGGCAGGTGCTCACCACCGCGCCAATCCCGCTTGGTGAGGGCCATGAGCAGCGGCCGGACCACGGCGATCGCGACGCGGTAGCCCCACGGGAGCCCTCGCGCCACGGACCGACTCACGCCCACCGTTGCTCCGTCCTCTCGCTCCGAACCCGCCTGCGTCATCCTCCCTGTTGGGCCGCCCGGGTGTCGAGGCGACCCGGCGCGCCCTGAGACGATGGCTGCGATGACCCCTCCCCTCGCACCGGGCTGGCAGCTGGTCCTGCCCGTCAAGGCCCGTGCCCGCGCCAAGAGTCGGCTGCTGCCGCCTGCGGGGATCGTGCGCGCGGAGCTGGCCCACGCCTTCGCCCGCGACACCCTGGCCGCGGTGTTCGCGACGATCCCCGGCGAGCAGGTGCTGGTCGTCACCTCCGACGAGCGCGCCCGCGACATGGTGGAGTCGGCCGGTGGACTGGTCGTCGAGGATCCCTCGGCGGGGCTGAATGCCGCTGTGCGAGAAGGGCTGCACCGGCTGCCCACCGCACCGGCGTGCCGGGTCGGCGTCCTGCTGGCCGACCTGCCAGCGCTGCGGCCCTGGGAGCTCGCCCGTGCACTGGCGTGCTGCGAGCTCCACGAGCGCGCCTTCGTGCCGGACGCGGAAGGCACTGGAACCGTCCTGCTGACCGCACGTTCGGCAGCCTTGCTGCACCCGCGGTTCGGCGCCGGGTCGGCCGCCGCGCACGGGCGGGACTCGGTGCGGCTGGACCTGGACCTACCGGGACTGCGCACCGACGTCGACGACGACGAGTCGCTGCGCCTCGCCACCGACCTCGGGCTCGGCCGCGCCACCCGCGGTGTCCTCCGGCACGCCGCGCTACCGTGAGCGCCATGCAGGGCAGCGTGCACCGCTTCGACCACGAGACCGGCACCGGCTCGGTCCTGCTCGACGACGGCCGCGCGATCCCCTTCCCGGCCGAGGTCTTCGCGGCGAGCGGACTGCGACACCTGCGGCTGGGCCAGCGGGTCAGCGTCGAAATCGGGGCCGACGAACAGCTGAGCCGGCTGTGGATCGTGGGGATCGGGGCGGACGAACCCATCCGGTGAGCCGCCCGGCCTCGCGCCGGCGCATCGCAGACGCAGCGAGAGGGCCGGTGTCGACGAGCTCGTCGACACCGGCCCTCCCTGTGCGAAGGCCGGACTCAGCGCTTGCGCGCCGTCTTCTTGGCCGTGCCGCGCTTGGCGGCCGTCTTCGCCGGCGAGGCGGTCTTCGCCGTGCTGCGGGCCGTGGTCTTGCGGGCGGTGCTCTTGGCCGGCGTGGCCTTGTTCGCCGTGCCCCGCGTGGTGGCCTTCTTGGTGGTCGAGCCGGTCGCGGTCTTCTTGGCGGTGCCCCGGCCGGAGGTGCTGGCGGCCTTGGCGGTGCTCTTCTTGGCCGTGGACGCCTTCTTGGCTGTTGTCTTGGCGGCCGTGCTCTTGCTCGGGCTCGCCTTCTTGGTGGTGGCCTTCTTGGCGGCGGTCTTGGTCGGCGTGCCGCCGTTGGCGGAGGCCGCCGAGGCGCGGCCGCCAGCGAGGACGCCGGCCTTGGGCAGCTTCTTCGGGTTGGCCACGACCTGCTTGAACGCCGTGCCGGCCTTGAACTTCGGCACCGCGGTCTTGCGGATCTTCACGGTCTCGCCGGTGCGCGGGTTCCGGCCGGTGCGTGCGGCCCGAGCCACCTTCTCGAAGGTGCCGAAGCCGGTGATGCCGACCTTCCCGCCCTTGGCCACCTCGCGGATGATCACGTCGAGGACCGACTCGAGCGCGTCGCTGGCGGCCTTCTTGTTGCCGAGGCGCCCCTCGAGGGCCTCGATGAGTTCTCCCTTGTTCACGTCTTCCCCTCCAGAGGAAAAGTCCCGGGCTCTGCCCGCTGACAGGTGGTCCGCCGGGCGTACACCCGACTTAAGACATGACGTTAGGCCCCCGGACGGGGGCGAGTCCACCTTAGCGACACTCTTTCACGTTGTGTCGCAACGCCTTTGGAGGGCCGAGCGGAGGTGGTTCGCGTCCGGGGGCTGGCCTCGGGAGGGCCTCAGCGGAGGGTCGTGCGAGTGGTCGTGTTGCGCTGAGTTCCCTTGCTTGTCAACGGCTTTCGTGCAGCAGGAGGGCTGCTCAGCCGACCTCGACGGTCGGCTTCCAGCGCGGCCGACGGCCCTCGTAGGCCGTGATTTCGGCCTCCTGGCGAAGCGTCAAACTGATGTCGTCCAAGCCCTCCATCAGGCGCCACCGGGTGTAGTCGTCGACGTCGAAGGCGGCGGTGATGTCACCGGCGGTGACACTGCGCTGCTCGAGGTCGACCGTCACCTGGGTGCCGGGCTCGTTCTCCAGCAGCTTCCAGAGCAGCTCGACCTCGTGCTGCGGGACCTGGGCGGTGAGCAGTCCTGCCTTGCCGCTGTTGCCGCGGAAGATGTCGGCGAACCGGGAGGAGATGACCACCCGGAAGCCGTAGTCCATCAGCGCCCACACCGCGTGCTCGCGGGAGGACCCGGTGCCGAAGTCCGGGCCGGCGACGAGGACCGAGCCGGACGTGTAGGCAGGGCTGTTGAGGACGAAGGTCTCCTCCTGCCGCCAGGCCGAGAACAGGCCGTCCTCGAAGCCGGTGCGCGTGACCCGCTTCAGGTAGCGGGCCGGGATGATCTGGTCGGTGTCGACGTTGCTGCGGCGCAACGGGACGCCGACGCCGGTGTGCCGGATGAACTTCTCCATGCTGGCTCCCTCAGGTGGCTGGTGCAGTCGGTAGGTGTGGGCCGTCGACCGGTTCAGAGGTCGGCCGGGCTGGAGAGGGTGCCCCGCACGGCGGTGGCCGCCGCGACGAGCGGGCTCACCAGGTGCGTGCGGCCCCCGGCGCCCTGGCGTCCTTCGAAGTTGCGGTTGGATGTCGAGGCGCTGCGCTCGCCGGGCTGGAGCTGGTCGGGGTTCATCCCCAGGCACATGGAGCAGCCGGCCAGCCGCCACTCCGCCCCCGCCTGCGTGAAGACCCGGTCCAGTCCCTCGGCCTCGGCCTGGAGGCGGACCCGGGTCGAGCCGGGAACCACGAGCATCCGGACCGATTGGGCGACCTGCCGGCCCTTGAGGACCTCGGCGGCGGCGCGCAGGTCCTCGATGCGCCCGTTGGTGCACGAGCCGAGGAAGACAGTGTCGACGGCGATGTCGCGGAGCGGGGTGCCGGCACTGAGACCCATGTACTCCAACGCCCGTGCGGCGGCGACGCGGTCGGACTCCTCGCCGAAGGACTCCGGGTCCGGGACCCTCTCCGACAGCGGCAACCCCTGGCCGGGGTTGGTGCCCCAGGTCACGAACGGGGTCAGGGCCGCGCCGTCGAGCCGAACCTCCTTGTCGAAGACCGCGTCGTCATCGCTGCGCAGCTGCGACCACGCCGCGACCGCCTCGTCCCACGCGTCGCCCTGCGGGGCCGCCGGGCGGCCCTTGAGGTACTCGAACGTCGTGGCGTCGGGCGCGATCAGGCCCGCGCGGGCGCCGGCCTCGATCGACATGTTGCAGATGGTCATCCGGGCCTCCATCGACAGCGCCTCGATGGCCGAGCCGCGGTACTCGATGACGTGCCCCTGGCCGCCGCCGGTGCCGATCTGCGCGATCACGGCGAGGATGACGTCCTTCGCGGTGACGCCCTCGGCGAGGGTGCCGTCGACCGTCACCGACATGGTGCGGAACGGCACCAGCGGCAGCGTCTGCGTGGCCAGGACGTGCTCGACCTCACTGGTGCCGATGCCGAAGGCGAGCGCACCGAAGGCTCCGTGGGTCGAGGTGTGGCTGTCACCGCACACGATCGTCATACCGGGCTGGGTGAGGCCGAGCTGGGGCCCGACGACGTGGACGATGCCCTGCTCGGCGTCGCCCATCGGGTGCAGGCGGACGCCGAACTCCGCGCAGTTGCGGCGCAGCGTGTCGACCTGGGTGCGGCTGACCGGGTCGGTGATCGGCCCCGGAGTGGTCGGCACGTTGTGGTCCTCGGTCGCGAGGGTGAGGTCCGGCCGCCGGACGCCGCGGCCGGCAAGGCGCAGGCCGTCGAAGGCCTGCGGGCTGGTCACTTCGTGCAGGAGGTGCAGGTCGATGTAGAGCAGGTCCGGCTCCCCCGGCGTGCGCCGGACCACGTGTGCATCCCAGACCTTCTCGGCCAACGTGCCTGCCATGTCGACTCCCTCGTCGCTCTGTCGCGTTCGCGAGACCCGCGCGCGGCCGCGCGTCGTGTCTCTTGTCACAGCGTCACTCACCACGCCGTGCGGTGATTTGACGTCTCAGGTGCTGAGACGTCAATATCATCCCATGGACAACACCAGTGGAGTCGGCGTTCTCGACAAGGCTGCGCTCGTCCTGGGCGCGCTGGAGCCGGGGCCGTCGACCCTCGCCCAGCTCGTGGCCTCGACGGGACTGGCCCGCCCGACGGCGCACCGCCTCGCGGTCGCGCTCGAGCACCACCGCCTCGTCGCCCGGGACATGCAGGGGCGCTTCGTGCTCGGCCCTCGGCTCGTCGAGCTGGCCTCCGCCGCCGGCGAGGACCGCCTCCTCGCCGCAGCCGGCCCGGTGCTGGGCGCGCTGCGGGACCACACCCACGAGAGCGCCCAGCTGTTCCGGCGCCAGGGTGACCAGCGCATCTGTGTCGCCGCGGCCGACCGCCCGGTCCTCGGCCTGCGCGACACCATCCCCGTGGGCGCCACGCTGTCGATGCTCGCCGGTTCGGCCGCCCAGGTGCTGCTGGCCTGGGAGGAGCCGGACCGGCTGCACCGCGGCCTGCGCGGGGCGAAGTTCACCGCCACCATGCTGTCCGGCGTCCGCCGCCGCGGCTGGGCCCAGAGCGTCGGTGAGCGGGAGGCCGGCGTCGCGTCGGTGTCCGCGCCGGTGCGCAGCCCCTCCGGTCGCGTGGTGGCGGCCGTCTCGATCTCCGGCCCGATCGAGCGGCTCTCGCGCCAGCCCGGGCGGCTCCACGCGGCGACCGTCGTCGCGGGCGCCAACAAGCTGACCGAGGTCCTGGCGCGCGCCCAGGGCGCCCACCAGTCTGCCACGGCCTGACGCTCGGCCCGCGGCCCGGATCGCTCGGTCCGCGCCCCCGGATCGCTCGGCTCGCGGCCCCTCAGGCCGCGGGCCGGATCCCGACCAGGAAGACGACGAGCTCGCCCTCGTGCCCATCGGTCTTCCGCCCCGTCGTGATCCGCATGCCGCCACCTCGCTTGGATAGTTCCGCCACCACTGGATAGCTACACTCTCCAATGTCACGTGGAGGTGGCATGAAGATCTCGGAGCTCGCGGCGGCCACGGGCGTGAGCGTGCCGACGCTGAAGTACTACCTGCGCGAGGGCCTCCTGCCCGCGGGTGCCTCCCGGGGCGCCACCCGCGCGGAGTATGACGACACGCACGTCGCGCGTGTGCGTCTCGTGCGTGCCCTGATCGAGAGCGGCCGGCTGTCGATCGCCAAGGTGCACACGGTGGTCGCCGCGCTCGAGGACCCCCCGGCGACGTGGCACGACCTGCTCGGCACGGCCCAGGCCACGGTCATCGCGGCCGAGCCGGATGCCGCCCCGGACGGGGAGCGGGACCGGCAGACCGACCGCGTGGCACGGCTGCTCGAGCGCCTGGGGTGGCAGGTCCCTGCCAACTGCCCCGCGGCGGCCGAGCTGGGTCGGGCGCTGGCCGGCGCTGCGGCGGCCGGTGTGCTGGACGACGACGCGGTGCTCGACGACTACGCCGCCGCGATGGCGCAGGTGGCCGCCGTCGACGTCGCCAGCGTCCCGGATCACCCGGAGGACGCGGTCCGCCAGGTCATCGTGGGCACCGTGCTGGTCCAACCGGTGCTGCGGGCACTGCGCCTGCTGGCCCAACAGGACGCGAGCGCGCGCCGATTCGCCGGGCGCCGGGCTCCCTGAGCCCGCCGGTCAGCCCCGCGTGAGCCGCCGCGTCAGTCCGCGTCCGGCCCACGTCGTCGCGAGGCCACCACGTCGACCACCGCTGCGGCGAGGGCGATCGCGACGAGCACGAGGGTGACCCGCAACCCGAGGCTGGCGGCGCGCGCGAAGTCGCCGTGGCTGGAGGACACCTCGCCGAAGAAGACGGACCCGATCAGGGCGATGCCCGCGGCCGTGCCGATGCGCTGCGCCGTCTGCAGGACTCCCCCGGCCGTGCCCGCTTGCGCCACGGGCACCTCGGAGACGGTCAGCGTCACGTTCGGGGAGATGACCAGCCCGCTGCCGATCCCGGCGAGCAGCAGCGGCAGGGCGATCCACCAGCTCGGGTCGCCGCCGCGCACGCTGACCACGGTGTCGGTGAGCGCCAGCCCGATGAGCACCACGAGCAGGCCGAGGGCCACGAGCGGCCGGCCGTAGCGGGTGACGATGCGCCCACCGACCGCGGCGGCCCCCGCCGAGCCGACGGCGAACGGCGTCAGCGTCAGACCCGCGAGCAGGGCGGTGTAGCCGAGCCCGAGCTGCAGGTAGAGCGTGAGGATGAAGAAGATGCTCGTGAAGCCGGAGAAGTAGAGCAGCCCGATCGTCACTCCGGAGCTGTAGCTCTCGAGGCGGAACAGGTTGAGGTCCACCAGCGGCGTCCCGCCGCGACCCGCATGGCGCCGCTCCCAGAGGGCGAATCCGGCGAGCAGCACCGCGCCCACGAGCAACAGCCACCACTTCGCCGCTCCGGCCCACTGGCGCTCCTCGACGAGGGGCAGCAACAGGGAGAAGACGGCTGCACCGAGCAGCACCACACCGACCGGGTCGAGGTCCTCGCGACGACGATCCGCGCCGCGTCGGGCGTCCAGGTAGCGGAACGCGAGCAGGACACAGACGATCCCGACCGGCAGGTTGACGAAGAAGATGAACCGCCATCCGGTGTCCGTCCCGAGCAGCTTGATGATCGCGCCGCCGAGCAAGGGGCCGATCGCCGTCGAGACGCCGACGGTGGCGCCGAACAGCCCGAACGCCTTTCCGCGCTCGGCACCGCGGAACAACTGCTGGATCAGGCCGTTGATCTGCGGGCTCAGCAGTCCGCCCCCGATGCCCTGGACGAGCCGCGCCACCACGAGCGCCGTGGGACTCGGTGACAGCCCGGCGGCCACGCTGCTCAGCGTGAACAGCGTGACACCAGCAACGAACATCAGGCGCCGCCCCCGGGCGTCCCCGAGTCGGCCGGAGGGGACCAGGACGAGCCCGAAGGTGAGGGCATAGCCGGAGACGATCCACTGCAGGTCGCTGGTGCTGGCGTGCAGCCCCTCCCGGATCGAGGGCAGGGCGACGTTGACGATGCTCACGTCCATGAGCGCCATGAAGCCGGCGACCAGGCAGACGCCCAGCGCACGCCAGCGGTTGGGGTCGCGACCCTCCTCCGGAGCGCTCACGGGCGGGGAGGAACCGGCGGGCGCCTCACTCACCGGCGGCGGCTGACGAGGGTCCCATCACTCGGTCGAGGCTACCGCCGCCGTCTGGACCCCGCCGACTCACAGCCGGCGCACAGGCCTGACCGAGCACCGTCGCAGGGCACCCGGCGAATCTCTCGGTGATCCCCCCGTCCGAGGAGTGCCCCCGTGAACGACCTCCATTCCAGCGCGGTGCTGGATCCTCGGCGCCCGGCAGGCCTCGCCGGCGGCGCGCCGCTGGGGCAGCGGGCCCGCAGCGACGCGGCCGTGCGCCAGGCAGCAGCAGCCGCCCTGTGGCTGAGCCTGTTGCTGGTCACCTTCTGGTGGGTGACCGGCCGCGGCGTGCAGGACCTCGGCGGGTGGGCCAGCGGCCTGACGTCGGTGGGCCGGGTCAGCGGGCTCACCGGCGCGGTGCTGTTGCTCGCGCAGGTGGTGCTCATGGCGCGGGTTCCGCTCGTGGAGAGGGCGTTCGGGCAGGACCGCCTCGCCCGGCTCCACCGGGTCGTCGGGTTCACGTCGTTCACGCTCGTCCTGGTGCACGTCGTCACGATCACGTGGGGCTACGCCGCGGGCGCGCTGGGTCAGTTCCTCGGGATGCTGTGGACGCTCACCGTGTCCTACCCCGGGATGCTGCTGGCCGCCGCGGGCACGGTCTGCCTGTTCCTCGTCGTGGGGACCAGCCTGCGGCGGGCCCGTCTCCGGCTGCGCTACGAGTCCTGGCACCTGCTGCACCTCTATGCCTACCTCGGCGTGGGGTTGGCGCTGCCGCACCAGCTGTGGACCGGGCAGCAGTTCACCGGCTCCCCTGCACGCACCGTCTTCTGGTGGAGCGCGTGGGCGCTGGCGGCGGGCGCCGTGCTCACCTGGCGGGTGGGACTGCCGGTATGCCGCAACCTGCGGCACCGGCTGCGCGTCGCATCCGTCGTCCGGGAGGCCGAGGACGTGGTCTCCGTCCACCTCACGGGCCGCCGGCTGGACCTGCTCCGGGTGGAGGCCGGTCAGTTCTTCACCTGGCGGTTCCTCGGCCGTCCCGGCTGGACCCGCGCGCACCCGTACTCGGTCTCCGCCGCGCCGGACGGCCAGAGTTTGCGGATCACCGTGCGGGCGGTCGGCACCGGTAGCAGCGTGCCCTTCTCAGTGCGCCCGGGAACGCCCGTGCTGGTGGAAGGTCCCTACGGCCGGCTCAGCGCCCGGGCCCGCAGCCGCCGCAGGGTGGCCCTCATCGGCGCCGGTGTGGGCATCACGCCGCTGCGCGCGCTCGCCGAGGAGCTCCACTACGACCCCGGTGAGGCGGTTCTCCTCCAACGCTGCACGGTCGACCCGCTCTTCCCCCAGGAGTTGGAGGCGCTCACCCGCGAACGGGGGCTGGAGGTGCTGATCCTCCCGGGGCACCGCCGGAGTCCGCACTCGTGGTTGGGCGCCGGGGTCGGACCCATGGACCAGGTGGACGACCTCTGGGCGCTGCGCTGGTGGGTGCCCGACATCGCCGAACGCGATGTCTACCTCTGCGGCCCTCCCCCGTGGGTCGCTCTGGTGCAGCGCACCCTCGCTGCTGCCGGCCTTCCTGCTGACCGCCTCCACCTCGAGACCTTCACCTGGTGATTTCCTTTGAAACGCATCCTGTTCTGGTTCCTCAGCACCGTCTCCGTCGTCCTCCTGCTGTTCGGCTACCACACCTCCACGTCCAGCACCCTCGCCTCCGGCGCCCCGGGCGTGCCGACCACGAGCTCCTCGGGAAGCGCAGCGTCGGGCTCGTCGCGGGCATCCGGCTCGTCCCGTGGAGCGGCCGGCGCGAGCGGCTCGAGTGGCGGGGATGGCGCTGGATCCAGCGGCACCGCCAGCTCCTCGGGCAGTGCCCGGAGCAGCACCGCGTCGACGATCACCGGCGCGGTCGTCCCCACGCAGTGGGGACCGGTCCAGGTCCAGCTCTCCGTCGCCGGGCGCCGGATCACGAAGGTCACCGTCCTGCAGCAACCGAGCGGCAACCCGCGCGACGACCAGATCAACTCCTATGCCCTGCCGATCCTGGTGCGCGAGACGACCCAGGCCCAGTCCGCGCAGATCGACATGGTGAGCGGCGCCACCGTCACGAGCACCGGCTACCTGCAGTCGCTGCAGAGCGCGCTCGACCAGGCCCAGCTGTGATCGGCGAGGAGCAGGTTCCCGCTGCCCTGGCTGCGGACAGCACCCCCGCGCTGCGCATGCACCGTGCCGTCGAGCACGTGATGGGTATGCCGATCAGCCTCGCCCTGCGCGGCCGGCACGCCGACGACCAGCGCGGTCGGTGGGCCTGGGCGGAGGCGCTCGCGATCCTCCGCGAGGCGGATCGCGTGTTCAGCACCTACCGGCCCGGCTCCTGCATCAGCCGCCTCGGCCGCGGCGAGCTGACCCTGCGGGAGTGCCCGGCCGAGGTCGCCGACGTACTCGCCCTCGGCGAGCAGGCGCGCGCCGAGTCCGGTGGTGCCTTCGACATCTGGCGACGATCGCCCGGCGGCGAGCGGGTGTTCGACCCCAGCGGTGTCGTGAAGGGTTGGGCGGTCGAGCGTGCCGCCAGGCGTCTGGCGTCCTTGCCGGAGACGGACTTCTGCCTCTGCGCGGGTGGCGACATGGTCTGCCACGTCGCGGATCCGGAGGCTGCACCGTGGCGGATCGGGGTCGAGGACCCGCACCACTGGGACCGTGTGGTGGCCGTGATTCCGGTCTGGCGCGGCGCGGTGGCCACCTCCGGGCTGAACCGCCGCGGCGCGCACATCACCGATGCCCGCACCGGAGCGGTGCCTGCCGGCGTGGCGTCCGTGACCGTGGTCGCCGACAGCCTCACCTGGGCCGACATCGACGCGACGGCCGCCTTCGCCCAGGGCGAGCAGGCCCTCTCCTGGCTCGCGCACCGGCCCGGTCGCCGCGGCGTCGTCGTGTGGGCCGACGGCAGCGCAGAGGTCTACGACTCCGTGAGCCCGCGCGACTCCGTGGCCCCGCGCTGAGACCACTCGCTGCGGGGATCAGTCCCGGCGCAGGTCGGGAGCAGGGCACCCCACGAGGTGTCGCCGGGCGGTGTCCCAAGCCAGGCCCACGGCGTGGCGGACGGGGATGGACGTCGGCCCGAGGAGCCGCACCACCAGACCACTGGCGAACGGCAGTGCCGTCACGCCGGCCACGACGTCCGGGCACTGCTCCAGCCGGTCGCGCAGCGCGGAGGCGAGCCCGTCCGCGCGGTCGGGGGGCGCGAGGGCGAAGAAGGCGGCGTGGACACCGTGCCGGCCCAGCCGGGCGGGGGTGTCGGCTCGGGCGCCCGTGCCCTCGAACGACAGTGTGTCGAGCGCGAGTTGGCGCCCGTGGGGGCGCTGCACCCGGGTGCTCGCGTGGTAGACGTCGTAGTCGTGCCACTCGCCGTGGGAGACCCGCCCCGGCAACAGGATGTCGCCGAACAGCACGATGGACTGGGGGTGTGCGGTCACGGTGAGCCGCCCGAGGAAGCGCGAGTGCCGGAACGGGATGACCGGCTCGGGAAGGTACTCCACGAACGCCCCGGCGGCGGCGGTGATGTTGACCAGCTGGGAGGCGTAGCCGGTCTCCATGCCGTAGAGCTTCGTGGCCGCCTGCGTGGTCAGGTGGACCGCCGCCGCCTCCCCGACCTCGACGTCCACGCGGCACCGGTCCCCCTGCAGCAGACCGTCCCCCTGCTGTTGGAGGTAGACGAAGGCCATGTCGGGTCGGGCGGCGTCGAGGTGGATGGGCTGCAGTACGTACAGCGGCGTCTGGTGGAAGTGGCGCACCGCGCGCGTGGCGCCGGCCACGACGGCGAACTCCATGTCGAGCAGCCCCACGCTGCCGCGGCGTCGGCCGTCCTCGTCGTCGAAGGCACGCACCGCGGCGGGCACCCGCGGTGCTGTCCACCACCGGGGCTCGTGCCGCTCGGCGGCACGGGTCATCGTCAGCACGAGGGCGACACCGGTGCTGGCCGGGTGAGGACGCCGGCGGCCCTGAGGTGCTCCAGCACCGTGTCGAGGCCCTCGCCGGAGAAGCAGTTGGTGAAGACGAACGGCTTGTCGCCCCGCACCGCGCGCGCGTCGCGCTCCATCACGGACAGGTCGGAGCGCACGTAGGGAGCGATGTCGACCTTGTTGATGACCAACAGGTCCGAGGACGTGATCCCCGGGCCGCGCTTGCGCGGGATCTTGTCGCCCTCGCCCACGTCGATGACGAAGACGAAGAAGTCGGCGAGCGCCCGGCTGTAGGTGAGGGTCAGGTTGTCGCCGCCGGACTCCAGCAGCACCACGTCCGTGTCGGGAAACCGGTCGGTGAGCTGCTGCACGGCATCGAGGTTCATCGTCGGGTCGTCGCGCACCGCGGTGTGCGGGCACGACCCGGTCTCGACGCCGACGACCTTCTCGGTCTCGAGCACTCCGGACAGCGTGGTCCGCACGTGGCGGGCGTCCTCCTCGGTGAAGATGTCGTTGGTGACAACCACCGGACGGTGGCCGCCCTGGACCAGGCGCGGCACGAGCGCCTCGATCAGGGTCGTCTTCCCCGATCCGACCGGCCCGCCGATGCCCACGCGCGGCACCGGTCCCCCGAGCCGCTCCAGCCCGGATCCGGCCAGCTCCTCATTGATCTCGTGCGAGTGGTCGTGCCCGGCTGAGGGGCCCTGCCGGTGCGGTGGTTGGTGGAGGTCCTGTGTCGTCATCTGTGCCCTGCCCTTCCTCGTCGATCAACTCATGAACAGCCGCAGGGTGGCCTGCTCGTGGCGCATCGCCATCACGTCGACCAGCGGCGTGCAGCTGGCCAGGTCCTCGAGCTCCGTCTCGCCGGCCGCGCACGCCGCGCGCTCGATGACCGGACCGCACCGGTGCAGCACCGCCTGTGCCGTGCGGTGGTCGGCGACAGCGAGCCGGACCGCGGCGTTGAGCCAGCCTGCGGCGAACGCGTACAGCTCGGCGGCCACGGCCTGCGCCAACGGCACCTGCTGCTCGGCGGTGAGCAGGCCCATGACCACGGCCGCGTGTCCCGGTGCGGTGCCCTCGCGCACCAGCCGGTGGTATGCCGTGAGCGCCGGTCCCGCGAAGGAGCCCGCCACGGTGCCCAGCAGCCCGCGGCCGGTGCGCCGCGAGGCGCGCCGCGCCTCCTGCACCATCTTGACCGACGACAACCGCAGGTCGGCCTCGACCGCGAGCTGCTCGTCATACTCCTCCGGACAGGACGCCTGCGACACGGCACGGTGCGCCCAGGCCAGGGCCACCCCGTCGGCGGGGGCAATGCCGTGTTCGAGCTGGTCGGCCAGCAGGCCGCCGAGGCCGGCCACGCCACTGTCCCCCGTGACGGCGCCGGACTGCACGAAGCTCTCCAAGCCGTGGGACAAGGTGTAGCGCCCGCTGGGGAAGGCCGAGTCGGCCAGCTGCAGGGTGGTCAGCAAAGGGACCAGCCCCGAAGTCGTCGCCGTGGTCATGGATACCTCGTCGTGCCTCAGACGATGTAGTACAGCTGCCCGAGCGAGACGTCCTCGGCCGCGGGCACCGAGGCGAGCTCGCCGTCGACGTAGACCTGGTAGGTCTCGGGGTCGATGCGGATGTCCGGGGTGGCGTCGTTGCGCACCATCTGCTGCTTGCCGATCGTGCGACAGCCGTGGACGGCTTCCACCCAACGGTCGAGGCCTAGTTCCTCGGGCACCCCGGCCTCGATGGCCGCTTGGGACATGAAGGTCATCGACGTGCGTGCGACGGCCTTGCCGCGCGTGCCGAACATGGGTCGCATCAGAACGGGTTCAGGTGTCGGGATCGACGCGTTCGGGTCGCCCATGATCGACCAGGCCACGAAGCCGCCCTTGACGACGTACTTCGGCTTGACGCCGAAGGTGTTGGTCGGCCACAGGGTGATGTCGGCGACCTTGCCGGGCTCCAGCGACCCCACCAGGTGGCTGATCCCGTGGGTGATGGCGGGGTTGATCGTGTACTTCGCCAGGTAGCGCAGGATCCGGTTGTTGTCGTTCTGCTCCGGGTCGCCCTCGAGCTTTCCTCGCTGCTGCTTCATCTTGTCGGCCGTGCGCCACACCGTGGCGACGGTGTCCCCGATCCGACCCATCGCCTGGGAGTCCGAGGAGAACATCGACAGCACCCCCATGTCCTGCAGGACGTCCTCGGCGGCTTCGGTCTCGCCGCGGATCCGGGACTGGGCGAACGCCACGTCCTCCGGGTTCTGCGGGTTGAGGTGGTGGGTCACCGTCGTCATGAAGAACAGGTTGTCGGTCGTGTCGGTGGTGTACGGCTTCGTCGGATTCGTCGAGGACGGAAGGATGTTCGGCAGCGCCGCGATCGCCATGATGTCCGGCGCGTGGCCTCCGCCAGCGCCCTCGGTGTGGTAGGTGTGGATCGCGCGACCGTTGATGGCGTCGATCGTCTCGGCGAGGTAGCCGCACTCGTTGAGGGAGTCGGTGTGGATGGCGACCTGCACGTCGTACTCGTCGGCGACTGTGAGGGAACAGTCGATCACGGCCGGTGTGGCGCCCCAGTCCTCGTGCACCTTCAGACCGCAGGTGCCCGCCTCCAGCTGTTCGGCGAGGGTCTCCGGTCGGCTGCTGTTGCCCTTTCCCAGCAGCCCGACGTTGACGGGCAGGGTGGCCGTCGCCTCGAGCATCCGGGCGATGTTGAACGGGCCCGGGGAGCAGGTGGTGCCCTTCGAGCCGTCGGCCGGCCCGGTGCCGCCGCCGAGCAAGGTGGTGATCCCGTTGGACAGCGCGTGCGGCACCTGGTCCGGGGTGAGGAAGTGCACGTGCGGGTCGATCCCCCCGGCGGTGGCGATCAGGCCCTCGCCGGAGATCACCTCGGTGCCGGCTCCGACCACGAGGTTGGGGTCGACGCCGTCCTGCAGGTTCGGGTTCCCCGACTGGCCCACCCCGGCGATACGGCCGTCCTTGATCCCGATGTCAGCCTTGATGATGCCGAGGACCGGGTCCATGAGCACCGCGGAGGTGATGACCGTGTCGAGCGCACCGTCCTCATTGCGGACCCCAGGGGTCTGCCCCATCCCGTCGCGGGCTGTCTTCCCTCCGCCGTAGACCAGCTCCTCCCCCGGCGTGAGCAGGCTGTCCTCGACCTGGGCGATGAGCTGGGTGTCGGCCAGGCGGAAGCGGTCCCCGGTCGTCGGGCCGTAGAGCGAGGCGTAGGTGCGCCGCGAGATGCTCGTCATTCGGGGTCCTCCTGCTGCTCACCGGGGTCGGTCCTCGCCGGCTCCCAGTTCTCCATGCCGCGGTAGCCCCGTTCCTGGGCGCGGCGCATCGCCTGACGCCTGGTGTGTTCGGCGTCGACACTGCCGTCGACCACGTCGTCGAACCCGAGGATGCGCCGCATGCCGCCGAACTCGACCAGCTCGACGTCCTTCTCGTCCCCCGGCTCGAAGCGGATCGCCTTGCCGGCCGGCACGTTGAGCCGCATCCCGAAGGCGCTGGGGCGATCGAACTCGAGCGCCCGGTTCGCCTCGAAGAAGTGGTAGTGCGAGCCCACCTGGATCGGTCGGTCCCCCGTGTTGTGGACGCGCAGCGTGCGGGTGGGTCGTCCCGCATTGATCTCGACCGGCTCGTCGGACAACAACCATTCGCCTGGAATCATCACGGCACCTCGAGGACGTTCACGGGATCGGGTTCGACACGGACACGAGCTGGGTGCCGGTGCGGAAGGTGGCCTCGACCTGGACCAGCGTCACCATCTCGGGCACGCCGGGCATGACGTCCTCGCGGGTGAGCACCTCCTTGCCGAGCTCCTGCACATCGGCCACCGACTTCCCGTCCCGGGCCCCCTCCATGACCGCCTCGCAGATCAAGGCGATCGACTCCGGGAAGTTCAGCTTCACCCCCCGCTCCTTGCGCCGCCGGGCCAAGTCCGCCACCTGGTAGATGACCAGCTTCTCGGTCTCCCGAGGGGTCAGCATCAGCGAGGAGATCCACGTCTCGGTGCCGGGGGCCGAGGCGTCCTGCATCGTTCCCCCGCCCTGATGCGGCTCGTCCTGCGCGGTCTGACGCTCCTGGCCCTTGCCCTCAGCCATGGAACAGCCCCTTCGATCGAGGAACGGCGTGCGGGAGCCGGTCTTCGACCAACGCCCATGTCCTGCCTCACTACCCCCGCTTCAGGTGCCGAAACGGTGCGGCTCCGTGCTGTCCCAGGTGCGCCCGGCGTGCTGGAGGTTGTGCTCCGGCGTGCCGGCGTCGTCAGGGTGGATGGGGCGCAGCCCCGTCAGGGACGAGGCGGCGAACAGGCAGATCCACGTCGTCACGACGAATGGCGCCGTCACGATGGGCAGCCCGACGGGGGCGAGCACTGTGGCCAGCGCGCCGGAGACCACCACGCTGAGGATTCCCCCGAAGACGGCGAACAGCGCCGACCGGATGCTGAGCAGGTAGTAGAGCCCGCCGAGCGCGATCAGCGTCAGCACGGAGTTATAGCCGCTCAGGCCTCCGGCCATGACCTGCACCGGGAATCCGAGGACCCATGCCGTACCGAAGCCGACCAGGCTGCCCACCGCCGCGGCCGCCGCCGAGATGCGCGAGTTGACCAGGATGCCCAGGAGGATCACGATGCCCGCCCACACTCCGGACTGCAGCAGGACCTCCGCAAAGCCGTTGAAGAAGCCCGTGAGCAGGTCCTGCGGGTGCAGGCTCGCGGCCGTCGGCGTCGCCTCGTGCGGCAGGTGGGCCCGGATCACCGCGGTCCGGGAGCCGCTCAGGTTGGCGAACTGCTTCAGCCCGGCGAGGAACAACCAGGTGGTGGCGACGAAAGCAGCCGTCAGGCTGGGGACGTGGTTGGAGTTCAGGAAGTTCTGCAGAGTCGCGGTGAGGACCGAGGACGCTGCGGACGCGAGGACGACGAAGGCGAGCAGGTGCCAGTCGTGCCGCAGGTAGAAGGTCAGGTCGATCGCCGTCAGCGTGCCGTTGAAGCCGAACAGGCCCCGGGCGAGCGAGTCCCGCGGCACGCCCAGCAGCATGGCAGTGCCGGTCGCGCAGACCGTGCCGATCACCGCAAACACGCCGGCAACCCAGCTGCTCAGGGAGATCCCCAGCAGGAACAGCGCCCCCGTCAGCGGGTTGTTCTGCAGGAAGACCTGACCGATCCCGCGCAGGACCCACTCCGCGAAGCTGCCGACGCTCGAGGCCCTCAGCGCTGCTCCTGCTCCGTGGCCGCCCACCGGTTCGCCGCCTCCTGCCGCGTCGGGGCACCGGCGTTCGGGCCGTCAACCGGCGCGTGCGGCATACCCGCACCGCGCCGGAGCGAAACCTGCGGTGCGCTCGCCTACCGGCCGGCAGCGTCAGTGGACTGAGGGCCACGGCCGTCGGCCGCCAGCGGACGGCCTACCGCGCCGGTCCACCGGATTGCTGGCTGCAACGCCTGCCGGTCCACCCGGTGCGCGTGCTGCCGCGCGAGGGGCAGGAGCGACTCGATCACCGTGTCCGACAGCAGGTGGGGACGCAGTCCCAGTGCGGGCAGGGCCGTGTGGACCACGTTGTAGTAGTGCGACTCGCGCTCCACCCGGGGGTTGTCCAGCGTGACGATCTCCACCTCGTCGGTGCAGACCCGGGCTACCGTGCGGGCGAGCTGGGCCACCGAGAAGGTCTCGGTGAGCTGGTTGAACACACGGAACTCGCCCCGGTCCGCTGGGTTCTCGACGGCGAGCCGGAGGCATTCGCACGTGTCCCGCAGGTCGATGAACCCCCGCACCTGTCCCCCGGACCCGTAGACCGTCAGTGGCTCGCCGAGCGCCGCCTGGATGATGAAGCGGTTGAGGACGGTCCCGAAGACGGCGTCGTAGTCGAAGCGGGTCTCGAGCCGGTCATCCTGGACCGTCTGAGCGGTCGACTGGCCGTAGACCACCCCCTGGTTGAGGTCCGTGGCGCGCAACGCCCAGACGCGACAGGCGAACTCGATGTTGTGCGAGTCATGCACCTTGGACAGGTGGTAGAAGGACCCCGGCCGCTTGGGGAAGAGGACGCGGTCGCGGCGGCCCCGGTACTCCACGTCCAGCCAGCCCTCCTCGATATCGATGTCGGGCGTGCCGTACTCGCCCATCGACCCCAGCTTGATGAGGTGGATGTCCGGGTCGACCTCGGCGATCGCATAGAGCAGGTTGAGCGTGCCCACCACGTTGTTCTGCTGGGTGTAGACCGCGTGCTCACGGTTCATCATCGAGTACGGCGCGGACCGCTGCTCGGCGAAGTGGATCACGGCGTCCGGGTGCACCGTGGCCAGCAGGTCCTGCAGCGCGTCCGCGTCACAGACGTCGACGTCGCACCAGCCGATGCGCTTTCCGGAGACCTCGCGCCAGGCGGCGACCCGTTCGTCGGGGGAGGCGATCGGCACCAGGCTGCGGACCCCCAGCTCGGTGTCGATCCGGCGCCGCACGAGGCTGTCGGCGATCGTCACGTCGTGTCCGGCGTCGGAGAGGTGCAGCGATGTCGGCCACCCCAGGTACCCGTCACCGCCGAGGACGAGAACCTTCATCTGCGCCTCATCTCCCATTCGGCTCCGCCGCTGCATTCAGCGTGGGATCAGGCAACCATGATCACCTGAGTGAACGGTGGCCGCGAGCCGTCCGCACGCTGGACGGGAGAATGCTGAATGGGAGGTGAAGACCGGTGCGCATCGCGTTCGTGACCGAGACGTGGCTTCCCGCCACCGACGGCATCGTGACGCGGCTGCACGCGACCATCACGGCCTTGCTCGACGAGGGGCACCAAGTGCTCATCGTCTGCCCCAGATCGCGGCTGGGGAATCGGGCCGACTCCCGCTCGGACCCCAGGGCCACGGTGCGCACCGTGCCGACGATCGGCTTCGACTTCCTGTATGGCGGCCAACGGTGGGGGCTGCCCCTCCCGACGGTGGCCGGCTACCTGCGCCACTTCCGGCCGGATGTCGTCCACCTCGTCAACCCGGTCCTGCTCGGCATCGCGGGGGCGCTCGCCGCGCGGTACCAACGCATCCCGGTGGTCGCGTCGTACCACACGAACGTCTCGACCTATGCCGGCTACTACCACCTCGGCGTGCTGCGGCCGCTCATCGAGTTCACCCTGCGTTCCCTGCACCGCCAGGCGAGCCTGAACCTGGCCACCTCCGGCGTCGGGGAGCAGGAGTTGCACCGGCTGGGAGCACGCAACGTGCGCCGGTGGCCCCGTGGCGTCGACCTGGACCTGTTCCATCCGAGCCCCGAACCCGCACGCCTCGATGGTCGTCCAGTGGCGCTGTACGTCGGGCGGCTGGCCGCCGAGAAGGGCCTGCACCGCCTGCGCCCGTTGAGCACCACCGAGGGTGGCTTCGACCTCGTCCTCGTCGGTCACGGCCCCCAGCGGGACGAGCTGCCCGACCTGCTCGGACCCACGGCACGGTTCACCGGGCTGCAGCACGGTGAACGGCTGGCGCGCACCTACCGCGCGGCCGACGTGTTCGTCTTCCCGTCCACCACCGACACCCTCGGGCTGGCGGTTCTCGAAGGGCTCGCCAGCGGGCTGCCGGTGGTCGCCGTCGACAGCAGGTCCAGTCGCGAGCTGCTGGCCGGGTGTCCCGCAGCGCGGGTGGTGCCCGCGGACGACCCGGCGGCCCTGGCGCGCGCCGCGCGCGAGCTGGTGGGGCTGCGCCGCACGAACGAGGGCCCGGAGCTCTCCAAGGTCGCCCGGCAGCTGGCTGAGGGGTGCGGCTGGGGCGAGGCCACGGCATACCTCGTGGACTGCTACGAGGAGCTCGTGAGCGCCGCGCGTGCCACCGACCCGCGGCCACCACCGTCGCACCGGCCCACGCGATGATCACGGTGACCGCGGGCTTCGCCGTGCTGGCCGCGCTGGGGTCGGCGGGCTGCGCCGCGGTGGCCGGCACGATGCAACACACCACGGCGAAGCGCGGGCGACGCGCGGACGGCACGGCCACCAGCCACGTCGCGGACTTCGCCCGGCACCAGCTCGCGCAAGCCCTGTGGTGGCTGTCCCTGTGCGTGCAGGCCGGGTCCCTGCTGCTGCACGCCACCGCGCTGCGCTTCGGCTCCCTCGCTCTGGTCCAGCCCGTGCTCGCACTCGTCGTGGTCCTCGCGCTGCCCCTGAACCACCGCCTGAACCGGACCCGGCTCACCCGGACCGAGATGGTGTGGGCCGCCGTCGTGACCGCGGGCATGGCCGGCTTCCTGCTCACAGCGTCGTCGGGGTCCGGCGCGGCGCCCATCCCGCTACGGGGTCTCCTCCTGCCCGCCATCGCGGCCGCCCTGCTCGTGGGCCTGTGCCTGTTGCTCGCCCGCCGGACGTCCCCGCACCTCGCCGCCCTCTGCCTGGGGGTGGCCGCCGGTGTCGCGTTCAGTCTCGAGGCAGCGCTGCTGCAGACCACGACCGGAGAGCTCGTGACCAATCCGCTCTCCGCACTGGCCACGCCCACGCCCTACGCCCTGGTGCTGACCGGCGCGGCCGGTGTCGCCCTGACCCAGCTGGCGTATCGGGCCGGGCCGCTGTCCTCGGCGCTGCCGGCGATCGTGACGGTCAACCCGGTGGCCAGCGTCCTGCTGAGCGCCCTGGTCGGCGCGGGCGGCATAGCCACGTCCCCCGGCGCGCTCGCCGCCGAGGTGTGCACCTTGGCGTGCCTGGTAGTGGGCGTCGGCGCGCTCGCCCGGATCATCGAGCAACCCGATGAGGGTGCGCGCCAGCCGACGCCCGTCGCCACCGGCGCACCGCCCCGTTCACGGTCTAGCTGAGCGCAGCCATGGCGTTCTCGGGCTCCGGGCGGGCACTGAGTTCGTGGTTGGCCATGAGGGAGACCACGTCGTACACCACGGTGGCGGCGGCGATCGTGGTGATCTCGCCGTGGTCATAGCCGGGAGCGACCTCGACCACGTCCGCACCGACCAGGTTGAGCCCGTTCAGGTTGCGCAGGAGTGCAAGCAGCTCACGGCTGGTGAGGCCGCCCGCCTCAGGCGTTCCGGTGCCGGGCGCGAAGGCGGGATCCAACACGTCGATGTCGATGGACAGGTAGACCGGGGTGTCCCCGACGCGCTGGCGGATCTGTTCGGTCGCAGCCTCGATACCGAGCCGGTCCAGATCACTGGCGCGGATCGTCCTGAAGCCGAAGTCGGCGTCTTCCTTCAGGTCGATCCGGTCATAGATCGGACCACGGATTCCCAAGTGCATGCAGTGGTCCTCGGCCAGGAGCCCCTCTTCGAAGGCCCGGCGGAAGACGGTGCCGTGCGTGGTGGGCGCGTTGAAGTAGGTGTCCCACGTGTCCAGATGGGCGTCGAGGTGGACGAGGGCCACCGGCCCGTGTTGCCGAGTCACCGACCGCAGCATCGGCAGGGCGATGGTGTGGTCGCCGCCGACCGCAATGATCCGGCGATCGCCGCTGCTCCCCTGCACGTCGTGCGCGTGGTCCTCGATCTGGGCGACGGCCTCGCTGATCGAGAAGGGGGTGCAGGCCACGTCGCCCGCATCGACGACCTGAACCCGCTCGAAGGGGGCGACGTCGAGCTCGACGTGGAAGGCGGGACGAAGGTGCCGCGAGGACTTGCGCACTTCCATGGGCCCGAACCGGGCACCGGGACGGTAGGACGTGCCTCCGTCGAAGGGCACCCCGAGGATGGCGATGTCGTAGTCGCTGACGGTGTGGATCTCGGGGATCCGGGCGAACGTTGAGGCGCCGGCGTAGCGGGGCACCTTCGTACCGTCGACGGGTCCGACGGGGTCGGGGACACGGATGCTCATGGCTGTACCTCCATGGTGGGCGTGGTGGCTGTGGTGAGCGGGGTGGTGGGGCGGCCGCGGACGCCGGCCGCATCGGAGAGGGAGCGTCCGGCGGTCTCGACACCCCAGGCAAGGGTGACGGCCAGACCGACGAGGGAGATGATGCCGCCGACGATGAGCACCGTGTTGATGCCTCGGTTGAGGGCGAACGGCATCAGGTAGGCGGCGACGGCCGCGCCGATCCTGCTGACGGCGGTGCCGATGCCCACAGCCGTGGCGCGGACATGGGTCGGGAACAGCTCGTTCGGGTAGACGATCTCCAGGAAGTTCGAGGCTCCGGACAGGAGGGCGAAGGCCAGGACGGCGGCGAAGCCGACCATGACCGGAAGGCCGGGAACGAATCCGGCAACGCACCAGATGACGCCGATGGCGCCGAAGGTGTAGACGAGCAGGGCCTTGCGGCCGATCCGGTCCACGAGCAGCAGGCCCGGAATCCCGCCGGCGACGAAGAGCGCAGCGAGGAACACCTCTGCCCCGTTCCCGGTGATGCCGACCTCCTTGAGGATGTCGAACGAGAAGGAGTAGATCGACAACAGCGGAATGACCTGGCACATCCAGAACAAGCTCACGAACAGGGTGCGGCGCAGGTACGGCGGTCGGAGGACGGTGAGAAGGCTCGTCTTGCCGGCTTGTTCGGCCTCACCGAGGTCCTCCACGCCGTAGCCGGGCCCGAAGACCTGCTTGATCGAGCGGTCGGCCTCGGCGACGCGGCCCTTGCTGATGAGCCATCGCGGTGACTCGGGAGTGCCCAACCGCAGGACCAACGTCACCATCGCGAACACGGCCGAGCTGGCCAGCATCCAACGCCAGGCGGCGTCGCCGGTGTACTTGGTGCACAAGATCCCCACCACCGGCGCCGCGGTGGCACCGATGGCCCAGACGACGAAGGTGGCACCGAGCATGCGGCCGCGGTACTTGGAGGGCAGGTACTCGGCCAGCAGCGAGGTGGCGATCGGGTAGTCGGCGCCGATGGCCACGCCGATGAGGAACCGCAGCACCACCAGGTGCCACACCTCGGTGGCGAAGAAGGACAGGAGCGAGAAGGCCGCCAGGGCCAGCAGGTCGACGATGTACATCACGTGTCGGCCGACCCTGTCTGTGACCCACCCGAAGACTCCCCCACCGACGAAGATGCCGATCAGGATCGCGGCGGCGATCAGGCCCTGATCCGAGGCAGTGATGTGGATCGAGCGACTCATCGTCGTCCACGTGAACCCGATGATCGCGATGGCGAAGCCGTCGATGAACGGCCCGCCCGAGGAGTAGAGCGTGAGCTTCTTGTGGAACGACGTCAGTGGGGCGTCGTCGATCAGGCCACTGTGCGCGGTCATACCGGCTCCTTCCGGGTGGGGCGGGGCAACGGCGCCGGCGGCTGGCGACCGCGTCTGCCCTTGGTCACCGAGCCTGCGTGACGCAGGACCGGGCGGCCAAGAGGATCAGCGCTCGAAACTCCGCAGACGTCTCTGTGCAAATGCACAAGGCGGGTACGACGAAGGGCCAAGCAGGGCGATACGGTGAGGCGTGGGCATCACGGTGGAGCAGCTGCTCGACACGCCCCACCTGCGCCTCCGGCTGCACTCCGGACGGGCGGGTCTGTCGCGGGACGTCACCTGGACGCACACCTCCGACTTGCCCGAGCCGTGGCAGTGGCTCACCGGTGGTGAGCTGCTGATGACCAATGGCATGTCCTTCCCCAGAGACGCTGCCGGCCAAGAGCAGCTGTTGGAACAGCTCGCCCAGGTCGGCGCCAGTGCCCTCGCCATCGGGGAGCAGATGTACTGCCCGCCCCTGACGCGCCGGTTCGCCACCGCCAGCGACCGGCTCGAGCTGCCCGTGCTGTGGATCCGGTACCCCATGCCGTTCGTGGCGATCTCGCGGGCGGTCGCCGAGGCCTCGCTGGGTGAGCAGTCCCAACGGCTCATGCGCACGGCACGGATCTACGACAGCCTCCGTCGGGCGGTGCCCGAAGAGCTCGACCGTTCCCGCATTTGCGAGGTACTCGCCAAGGAGTTCGGCTGTCCCGTGCACGTGTGCGACCGGGAGACCGGCGCAGCCTTCTTCCCCCACGGACCAGCAGTCCCCGACGAGCTGGAAGCAGCCGTCAGGCGGGCGCGCCGCGGCACCCTCACCGCTGGCGCCCGCGCCGTACCCGTCGCCGAGTTGTCGGTGGAGGCGCTCGTCGCGGACATCCCCACCCATGAGGCCGCTGTGCTCGTGGTGGCACGACCCGAGCACCGGCCGCTGGACGGCATACTGCTGCAGCACGCCGCGACGGTGGTCGCCGTGGAGCTGTCCCACACCAGGCTGGCCCTGGAACACCACCGACGCGCCGGTGCCGAACTCATGGCACAGCTGCTCGACGGGCGGGTCGAGGCGCGCAGGGCGCGCCGGCAACTCGTCGGCCAGGGCCTGAAACCGGATGCGTGCGTCGTCGTGGTGGCGACGGCAGCCCCCGCCGACCGCGTCCGTGAGCTGCACGTCGCGTTGTGGCGCCAGAACGTGCCACACCTGCTCGCCGTTCGCGCGGACACCGCACACCTGCTGGTTCCCGCCGACTCCGAGGTGTTCGACGCGATGGCCCATGCACTCGGCACGCACGGCCGCGTCGGTGTCAGTGGTCTCCTTCGTGATGTGCGGCGCATCCCGGAGGCCAACCGAGAGGCGGTGTGGGCGCACGGCATCGCCGGCCGGCAGCACCTCGCCATCGCTCGATACGGCCACGTCACCACCGCGCTCACCGGCCTGGCTGGCCCGGACGACGCCACTGCCCTCGTGCGACAGTGGCTCGGCCCCCTCATCGACCACGACCGACAGCACCAGACCGACCTGCTCCCCACGCTCGAGACCTTTCTGGCGCACCGACGCTCTTGGCAGGAGTCCGCCAACGCCCTGCACATCCATCGGCAGACCGTGCTCTACCGCATCCGACGCATCGAACAGCTCACGGGCCGCAGCCTGAGCGAGACCGCCGACATCGCGCAGTTCTGGCTCGCACTGCAGGCGAAGGACCTTCTGAGCGAGGGTGGGCCAAGTCGGCACGAGCGGTGACCGGTCCGATTCGAAGGGCGCCCATAGCGGTCCACATCGCAACGCTTGTCCGGCACGATGTCGTATCAGGACGATGCCGTTCGTGGTGACGGTGAAGGCGGTCGGCGTGACCGCCCCGACTCGAGGAGAACTGAGATGGCGCACTACCTGCTGAGCGTGCACGGCCCTGCCGAGAGGAACGAGTTCGGCAGCTACGGCTCCCAGGAGGAGATGGAGGAGGCGTTCGCCGCGACCGGCGCGTTCAACGACAGGCTGCATGCGGAGGGCTACTGGGTCTTCGCAGGCGGGCTCCAACCGGCGTCGACCGCGACCGTCGTCGACGGCCAGGGTGAGACGCCGGTGCTGACCGACGGTCCCTACCTGGAGACGAAGGAGGTCATCGGGGGCTTCTGGGTCATCGACGCACCCGACCTCGACGTCGCGCTCAAGCTCGCCGCGGAGGGATCGAAGGCGTGCCGGGGCAAGGTCGAGGTCCGCCCGTTCGAGGGTCTGGCCTGACCGGCCCGAACGACGATCGACGGATGCAGAGCGAAACGGGGGCCGTCGAGCGGGTCTTCCGTGAGGAGTACGGCCGCCTGATCGCCTCGCTCGTCCGCCGCTTCGGGGACATCGACATCGCCGAGGAGGCGGCGAGCGAGGCCCTCGTCGTTGCGCTGGAGAAGTGGCCGCAGTCCGGCACGCCTCCCAACCCCGGTGGTTGGCTCACCACCACCGCGGGCAACCGCGCGATCGACCGGATCCGCCGCGAGAGTCAGCGCGACGCCAAGCAGCAAGCGGCCCTCATGTCCTACGACGACACGCCCCACGAGCCCACCGGGCCGGTCCAGGACGACCGTCTCCGGCTGCTCTTCACCTGTTGCCACCCGGCGCTGGCGCCGGAAGCGCGCATCGCGCTGACGCTCCGGCTCCTCGGCGGGCTGACCGTGCCCGAGATCGCGCAGGCTTTCCTCGTGCCGGAAACCACCATGGCGCAGAGAATCACCCGGGCGAAGAAGAAGATCGCAGCGGCGAAGGTGCCCTATCGAGTGCCCGAGGTGACAGACCTGCCCGAGCGGCTCGGCGGAGTGCTGACGGTGCTGTTCCTCATCTTCAATGAGGGCTACCTCGCCACTGGCGACGGCGACCCGGTTCGCGCCGAACTCACCGGCGAGGCAGTCCGCCTCACGCGGGCCCTGCGCCAACTGCTCCCTCATGAGCCGGAGGTTGCCGGGCTGCTCGGGCTGCTGGTGCTCATCGAGGCTCGACGGGAGACCCGCGTGCGCCATGGGCAGTTGGTCCCGCTCGAGGAGCAGGACCGCGCCAGCTGGGACCGCGCGCTGATCGCCGAGGGGCACCGCCTGGTCCGCGAGTGCCTCGCGATCAACCGGCCCGGCCGCTACCAGATCCTCGCCGCCATCAATGCCGTTCACACCGACGCACCCGCGGCGCACGACACGGACTGGTCGCAGATCGTCGCGCTCTACGACCAGCTGACCCAGATCGACCCGTCACCGATCGTGGCACTCAACCGCGCCGTCGCGGTTGCCGAGCTGGACGGCCCGATGGTCGCCCTGACCTTGGTCGATCGGCTACC